>CAMBYS010000001.1 GCA_945872165.1 uncultured Clostridia bacterium
ATCTACTGCACGGTCAGTCCCGGTCTGCACCGGAATGCTGCATACCATGTCTCCCTTCTTTGCCCACTGCTGTTCCTGCATGCCGGCAAAAGCATCCTCCAGCATCTGTACATGGTCATTCCAGTCATTACGGTCATTGAGGGTTACGGCAATGACCGTACGCCCGTTTCTCTTTGCCGCACTGACCAGACATCGTCCGGCTGTCATGGTATACCCGGTTTTTACTCCGATGGCATCCGGATACAGCCGGAGCATTTTATTATGATTCACCATGGTACGGGTACCGGAGGTATAGGACTTTGTTGCCACAACTTCCGCAAAGGTTTCATTTTTTAGCGCTTCTGCTGCCAGCTTTGCCAGCTCATAGGCCGTGGTATAATGGGTTGCGCCATCCAGCCCGCTGGGATTGTCAAAATGGGTGTCCGTTAGTCCCAGCTCCTGTGCCCGGTCATTCATCCGCTGTACAAACGTCTCTCTGCCGCCGCATTCCGCCGCAATACATTCCGCCGCATCGTTGCCGGAACACAGCATCAGGCCATACAGTACATCCCGCAAAGGCAGCTGTTCCCCTGCCTGCAGATACATAGAGGAGCCTTCGATGCCCGCACAGGTATCGGATACCGTAATAATCCGGTCTATGTCTGTTTCCTCCGCTGCCAGCAGGCCTGTCATGATTTTGGTTGTGCTTGCCATGGGCAGGCGTTGGTTTTCCTGCATCCCATCCAGCAAAACGCCGGTGTCTGCGGAAAGTACCGCATAAGCTGATGCGGAATATGCCATGGAATGCCCGGTACACAGCATGGCTGCCACCATCAGGCTGAACAACAGCTTCCCCTTCATGCACCAATCCCCCCTCAGCCTTCATCCTACGGGGAAATCGAATGGATTATGACAGCAAAAGGGGAGCTGTCCGCTCCCCTCTTCTTTTATTCTGTGGGTTCAGCCGGTTCTGCCACATCCGTCACCGGCGCCTGGGTTTCCTCCGTCTTTTTTCCGCGGCGGTTGGAAACAAAATTCTGAATGCCGTTTACCGCATCTGGAATCATTTCAATCAGACGATCTGTGCTGTTGTCCGCCGGCATGTTCACCGGCAAAATCCGTGCATTTCCTTCACTGACTATCAGGAAAGCCACCGGTGAGATGCTGACACCGGCTCCGCCGCCGCCGCCAAAGCACAGCGGTGCGCTATCACTGCTGTTGCGGGGTTTGAAATCCGATCCGCCGGAACCAAAACCAAAGGTAACCTTGGAAATCGGAATCAGCGTGGTACCGTCATGGGTGACAATCGGATCACCGATAATTGTGTTGACATCCACCATAGAGCGGATCTTTTCCATTGTCTCAGCCATCAGGCCATTTACACCGTGTTCTGCCATTGTTTTTCCCTCTTTCATTACGTTTTATCATGTTCAGAAGCCGTGTGTTCCCGGCTCCATGCTTCCCGTTCTTCTTTCGTGGTCTGAATGGATTTCCACAGCGCCCACAGCTCTTTTCGCCGTTTCCAGCCGGTATGCACAAACCGGGACAGCCGTGTCATCACGGCAATATCCATGCCCCAGACCGTTTTCTCTGCGTCAAAATCCGCATCAAGGACAATCCTGGTATCCTGCAGCACAAAGGCACGTTCCAGATATGGGTACAGGTTGCCCACTGCTACGCTCAGCGCTCCCAGCAGCTCACCGGTTTTCGCGGCATCTGATGTGTGCAAAATCAGGGTTACATGCAATTTTTCCCATGTCATTGTTCCCGCCATGTCATCAATCAGCGTGAGCAGCAGGGAAAACGCCTGTCCATAATCCAGCTTTTTCACATCGAATCGAGGTGCCTGGGGCTGTTTTTCTTTCTTCGGCTTTTGCTCCTTTTGGGGTTGTTTCGCCTTTTGCTTAGGGAGCTTTTTCCGTTTTCCAATGGTGAAAACCTTTTTTACCGGGCCAAAGCTTCCCCGAAGCTTGATCGGTCCATCCGGCGGCTTCCGCCTGAGTTCCACCCGCATGGGTGCCCACAGGGTAAATCCCGTCAGCAGGATGAACAGCCCCAGCACAATCCCAAGCAGGATACCCAGTATGCGGAGTACGATCATGTCTCTGCCTCCGCCCGTTCTGCCTCACGCTTTTCCTCCAGCTCCTTGAGCTCCGGCAGTTCCGGCAGTTCATCCAAAGATGAAATGGAAAATGCCCGGAGAAATGCAGGGGTTGTACGGTAAATCATCGGCCTGCCCGGCACATCCAGACGGCCGCAGCCTTCAATCAGGCCTTTGTCCAACAGGGTCAGCACGGTATTTGAGCTGTCCACCCCCCGCAGCTGTTCAATATACGCACGGGTTACCGGCTGCCGATAAGCCACAATGGAAAGCACCTCCAATGCGGCAGCAGACAGGGATGGTGTACGCCGTACCTCCAGTGCCCGCCGGATGGTATCCGCATATTCCGCACGGGAAACCATCTGATAACTATCCTGCAGGCGGATCAGCTGAAAGCCCCGCTTTTCCGCGTCATAGCTGTCTGCCAGCTGCTGTGCCAGCTCGTGCAGCGTTGCCGCGTCCACACCCAGCACCTGCATCAGCTTCTGGGCATAAACCGGTTCTCCCGATGCAAATAAGATGCCCTCCAACAGGCACGACAATTCATTCATGAAATGCGTTCCTCCCGAACTTCCTCCGTTTCCCTGCCGGTAAACAATGTCAGTGTGGTGTCCTCTCCTTCCCCATCAATACGGATGCGGTTGGTTTTGGACAGTTCCAGCACGGCAAGGAAGGTTGCCACGATTTCTGATCGGCTCTCCGCGCCCCGGAACAGGCTGCGGAAATTCAGGGTTGCTTTCTGGCGGAACCGCAGCAGAATGGCGGTAATTCTGGTGTGCACCGGCACACGTTCCCGTCCTACAATACCGGAAAATGCGCTGACCGGCGGCGGCAGCTTCCGTCCGATTCTTGTGAGCATCCGGCGTGCGGCATCCGGCAGCTTTTCCGGCGGCAGGGTGCCTTCAAACTGTTTTTTCCGTTCCAGCGGCTCCGGCGGACGGGTGAAAATATCCCGTCCCACTTCACTGTGGGACCGGAAAAACGGCTGTACCACACGGATACGCTGATATTCCAGCAGCTGTTCCACCAGCTGTGCACGGGGATCTTCCTCTTCCTCTGCCTCATTTTTCTCCTTTGGCAGCAGCATACGGGATTTAATCAGCATCAGCTGGGCTGCCATGGCGATAAAATCACCGGCAACCTCCATATCCGCTTCCTGTGCCTCCCGCAGTACTTCCATATATTGCTCCAGAATCAGAGAAATCGGAATATCATAAATATTTACCTTATTTTTTGCAATCAGATGCAGCAGTAAATCCAACGGTCCGTCAAAGGCGGACAGATGAAAGGTCATTTTTTCCGTCATCCCAGCACCGCCAGTACAATCGAAGCCAGACCCTGATAAATGATATTGACAAAAAAGCGAATCGGTGTATTCAATACGCCCAATACCAGCAAAATCAGCAATCCAAACTGAATAAACTGCTGATACTGTGCAAACTTCCATTCATATTTCCGAGGCAGGAAGGACAGCAGGATTTTGGAGCCATCCAGCGGCGGCACCGGAATCAGATTGAATACACCCAATCCGATGCTGATGACCGCAACCATATACAGCATCAGCGCAATGGTCATGACAATCGAGGACTCTGCCAATCGCAGGGGATAATATAAAAACAGTGCGACCAATGCCAGCAGGAAATTGGAAACTGGTCCTGCAAGAGATACCAGTGCGATATCCCGCCGGGGATGTTTGAAATTTCCGGGATTCACCGGCACCGGCTTTGCCCAGCCCACATGAAAAAACAGCAGGCAGATGGTACCGATGGGATCCAGATGACGGATCGGGTCAAGGGTCAGCCGTCCGGCATGCTTCGCCGTCGGATCACCCAGTGCATATGCCATGTAACCATGACACGCCTCATGCACGCTCAGGCAGAGCAGGACTGCCGGAACGCTGACCAGCAGCTGAATGAGTTGACTGTTCAGATAACTAAACATAAACAAGCTCCTACATACATACGATATTAGAATATAGTATAGCCGGAACAGGCAGGAATTTCAAGCAGATTGGGGATTTTTACAAACTGGACACAATGGTTTTCACCTATCCGGATGGACTAAAAAAAAGAAAAGGACAGAACATATCCTGCCCTGCCCTTCTCTTTGATAAGGTTAACTTTTAGTCTTTGGTGATATTCAGTTCAGCCTTCAGCTGTGCCATCATCTCATCATATTCTTCCTGAGACAGATGTACCGGATTCGGGTTGGTGATTTCAAAACCGCCGCCGAATTCAAAGCCGCCTTCATACTTCGGAACGATATGGAAATGTACATGGGGCAGCTTATCACCATATGCGCCCAGATTGATCTTGGTGCAGCCCCACAGCTTCTTTACTGCAGCAGCAACATCTGCAACATCATCCATATATGCATGGCGCTGCTCCGGCGTCAGGTCAGAAAGCTCAGCCAGATGCTCATCCACAGCAACAACACAACGGCCCTTATGTGCCTGATCCTTGAACAGATACAGAACGCCTTCTCTCATCTTGCCGACACGGAACATAATCGCCTTGCGGCCTTCATGATCCGGATCACAGTAAAAACAGTTTGCCATTGGAATCCTCTCCTCACGTAGTAACACAAAGTAGTATATCCCTGTCCATACGGACATGTTCTATGAATAGTATACCGCAAACCGCCGAATATTTCCAGACCTTAACCAAAAGTTACATAGAAATTTGTCTCCCATGCCGGGACATAGGGGTGATGCAGCATGCCCAGCCTGACATCCGGACACATTTCATACAGCAGCAGGGGCAGCTCATACAAATCCTCACTGCGGTGATAGGCGGAAAGAGAGATACGGGGACGCCAGGTCTGGATGGTATGCCGTGCACCTTCCAGCGCCATACGTTCTGCCCCTTCCACATCCAGCTTGAGCAGCGTGCAGGGTCTGCCGTCCAACACATGATCCACCGATTCCACCGGTATGGTTACTGTGTGTTTGTCGTGGGATACCTCGTTCATCACCGGAGTCAGAACAGAATTGCGTCCTGCCTTTCCGGCAAACAGCATCTCTCCCGGCTCCTTCCATGCACCCGCATTGACCAGCTGAATGCGGTCCAGCTCTGCCTGCTCCACATATTTCTTCAGCTTCTTGAAGGTCTTTCTGTCCGGCTCCAAGGCAGTAATCGACGCATAAGTTCCATTTGTATACGACAGCAGTTCCCGGATGGTATCCCCGTTATAGGCGCCCAGATCCACAAAATGTTCCTTTTCCTGTGGTTTCAAATACTGGGCAAAGGCAGTCTCCCGGCTGTCGGTATAGTCCCGCAGCCAGTGCAGTTTGCCGCTGAGCTTGAAATTGACTGTTGCCGCGAAAACCTCCCGTGATCGGTCATCTGCCAGCAATGCATAGACCTGTTCCAGCTCCTCACAATGGGTCTGGACAAAGTCCGGATCAAACAGTTCACCGCCTGCCACCGGCACATCCGGTGCATAGGTGGTATGGGTGCGGTCCAGATGGTCAAACAGCTCCAGTACCTCCGACCGGCTGGAGGCAAAGGCAATCACTGCCACAAAATCCCCCAGTTCCTGCTCCAGCTCCGAGCGTTTTTTCACCTGATAGCCGGCAAAGCTGTGCCCCCGGACAAATTCATCCGACGCAAAAATGCCCGCAACCGGAATCTCCCGCTGTGCACACACACGCAGAATTTTTTCCGCTCCATCACCCATGCCATACAGGGCAATCGGGCGTGTTTCTCTTTTTAATTGATCCCAGACGGACTCTGTTTCCGTCACAAAATGCGGCAGCCGGTTCATTCCCATGTTTTCCACACATCCGGGCAGTAACCCACCGTCGCCTGTTTGCCATTGCGGACAATGGGTGTTTTCAGCAGCTTGGGATTGTCCATCAGCTTTTCCATTTTTGCCTCATCCGATGCCAGATAAGGCAGCATGGCAGCATCCGGGTCCTTTGCCTTCGGGTCAATCATGGCCTCCAGTCCTACCGCACGGCATACCGAGGTAAATTCTCCCTTGCTCATGCCATAGCGCAGCAGATCAACCGACTGGTATTTCACCCGGCGTTCTTTGAAATAGCGTTCTGCTTTCTTTGTGTCAAAGCATTTGCTTTTGCCAAAAATCTGAATGTTCATATGGTTCTCCTGTTTATCTCATTTTTCTTATCTTACCACAGCTGGTTTTAAAACACAATGTCCGCCTGTTTTTCACAAAACTCCCCAATTGTCCTCGATACAAAGACACTTGTTCAAACTGACACAGGAAAACCATTATAATTTTCACATTTTATGAATCCTGTCCATTGTTTTCCTGTCTGCTTCTGCGTATACTATAACTGTACTCAGGAGAACGAAAAACACCTGAGAACAAAGATTTTTATAGCCTGCCACCGCACAGTTTTCCCATTCTGTGCTTTCATATATCTCTCTCTTTACTGTATGGCGCGTCGAATTTCCTACCATCGACGCGCCGTTTTTCTATCCTTTTTCTGAAAATCAGGAATTGTTTTCTGTAAAAATTTGTGGTAACATGTATGTATATGCGCCTGTATCGCTCTGCCGGCGCTTTTTTACGCAACAAATGCTGATCGGAGGTCTTTTCTTTTGTCAGATTTAAAATCAGAAATTACAAAGCGCCGCACGTTTGCGATTATTTCGCATCCGGACGCAGGTAAAACCACCATTACTGAAAAATTCCTGCTCTACGGCGGAGCCATCCAGCTGGCTGGTACCGTCAAGGGCAAAAAAAATACACGTCATGCCGTTTCCGACTGGATGGAAATTGAAAAGCAGCGTGGTATTTCCGTTACCTCTTCTGTCCTGCAGTTTGAATATGACGGACATTGTATCAATATTCTGGATACCCCGGGACATCAGGACTTTTCGGAAGATACCTACCGTACCCTGATGGCTGCGGATTCTGCCATCATGGTCATTGATGCCTCCAAGGGTGTGGAAGCCCAGACCCGTAAGCTGTTCAAGGTTTGCTCCATGCGCGGCATCCCGATTTTTACCTTTATCAATAAGATGGACCTGGAATCCCGTGACCCCTATGACCTGCTGGATGAACTGGAAAAGGAGCTGGGCATTGATACCTATGCGGTAAACTGGCCCATTGGCTGCGGCAAAGAATTTAAAGGCGTATATGACCGCCAGAAAAACCATGTCATGGCATTTGAAGCCGCTTCGGTTACCGGTACCAAGGAAGCCAAGGCCACCATTTATGCTACCGATGACCCAGCATTGGAGCCCATGGTAGGTGCCCGCCTGTGGGATACCCTGCAGGATGATATTGAGCTGCTCAGCGGTGCCGGCGAGGATTTTGACCTGGAGCGTGTGCAGGCAGGTACTCTCTCTCCGGTATTCTTCGGTTCCGCTCTGACCAATTTTGGTGTTGAGCCGTTCCTGCAGTACTTCTTGGAAATGACACCGCCGCCCACGGCACGTACCTCCCACGGGGAAACCATTGACCCGTTTGACGAGCATTTTTCTGCCTTTGTCTTTAAGATTCAGGCAAACATGAACAAGGCCCACCGTGACCGTATCGCATTCATGCGCATTTGCTCCGGCAAGTTTGAAAAGGGCATGGATGTATACCATGTGCAGGCGGGCAAGAAAATCCAGCTGGCACAGCCCCAGCAGATCATGGCACAGGATCGTGCGATTATTGATGAGGCCTATGCCGGTGATATCATCGGTGTCTTTGACCCGGGCATTTTCTCCATCGGTGACACGGTATGCACGCCGGGCTTTGACTGCAAATACTCCGGTATTCCTACCTTTGCACCGGAAGTATTCTGCCGTATCCGCCAGAAGGATACCATGAAACGCAAGCAGTTCATTAAGGGCATGGAGCAGATTGCACAGGAAGGTGCAATCCAGATTTTCCAGGAACCCTATTCCGGTATGGAGGAAGTCATTGTCGGCGTTGTTGGTACCCTGCAGCTGGATGTACTGGAATACCGCCTGAAGAATGAATACCGGGTGGATATTGTCATGGAAAGCCTGCCATACCAGTACCTGCGCTGGATTGAAAATGAGGATATCCAGCCGGACGAGCTGAAAATCACTTCGGACAGCAAAATTGTACAGGACTACCGTGGACGGTATCTGCTGCTGTTTACCAGCATGTGGAACCTGAACTGGGCATTGGATAAAAATGAAAACCTGCAGCTGGCTGAATTTGGCCGCGCAGAGGATTAAATGGCAAAAGCCGCATGCAGCACGCATGCGGCTTTTTGATGCTCTTTATCCTAT
Source organism: uncultured Clostridia bacterium (assembly GCA_945872165.1). Lineage (GTDB taxonomy): Bacteria > Bacillota > Clostridia > Oscillospirales > Butyricicoccaceae > Butyricicoccus_A. The sequence continues at coordinate 8,302 of CAMBYS010000001.1, forward strand.
GAAAACAAGATGATTATGATTCATTTCGAACCAGATTTGCCTGTGCCAGTCTGCGGCGAATCTGGGGGCCCAGAACAGCAGCAATTACCATTTTTGCCAGGTCTCCCGGAATAAACGGCAGGACACCGGCTGCCAATGCTGCCATAAACGTCAGGTTTGCCTGATATGCCAGCCACGCAGTGCCAAAAGCGTAGCAAACCACCGTACCCAGCAGCATACCAATAAAGCTCGGAACCAGCTTGCAGGAAAAATGGTCAATGGCCCAGCCGCAGATCAGTGCCATAAAGATAAAGCCGAGCAGATATCCGCCGGTAGGTCCGAACAGCTTGCCTACGCCGCCGGAAAAACCGGAAAATACCGGTACGCCTACCAGACCAAGCAGCAGATAAACCAGATAGCTCAAGGTTCCGCGGCGGCAGCCCAGCACATAGATCGCCAGATATACTGCCAGATTGGTCAGGGAAATCGGTACAACGCTAAAGGGAATGGGAATGGACAGCGGGCCCATGATACAGGTTACCGCAGCCATCACGGCAATCAGCGCCATTTCTGATACACTTATTTTTTTCTGTTTCATTTTTATCTCCTGTACATATAAAAAAATCCTTGTCCGTTTCACCGGACAAGGATAGTATACGCGTAATCCGCACTATTGTCAACCTGTAAACCAGCAAAGGTTAACATATAACTCATTTCTTTTTTCGGCTATTTGCCTCAAGGGTAACCGTTCTGCGGAACTGCTTCGGCGTACAGCCCACATGCTCCCGGAAGGAACGGATAAAGTTCGTGGTGCTGTGGAAACCGCATTCCTCCGCAATCTGTTCCACAGATTTTTGTGAAACCGTCAGCAGCTGGCGTGCCATGGTAATGCGAAGGTTGACCAGATAAGCATGGGGTGATACCGACGTACACTTGCGGAACAGACGGCTGAAATAATACTCACTCAGATTGACCTGATCGGCAATTTTCTCAATGGAAAGCCGTTCGGAAAAATGCTGCTCCATATAAGCAATGGCATGCAGTACAGCTGTATTCTGAATGGAACCCTGCTTTTCCTCCACAGCCAACTCGCCGAGAATCCGGTACAGCTGGGCAGAAATCCGGTGTTCATTATAGGTTTTATCGGTTACCAGTGCAAAAATACTCTGGATTGCGCTCTGCACTTCAATGGACCGTGCAGGCTGCAGGAAATAGCCCTGGCTTCCTGCCAAAAGCTTATAATATTCCTCACTGCTGCCGCCGCCAAAATAGATATAGCGGAACACAACGCTTCCAATGGCACCATAGGTATGCGGATGGCGGCAGTCCAGCAGGATCACATCGCCTGCGTGGACCTCAAAGCGCTTATGGTTATACTCAAAAAACATCCCGCCACTGTCCACAACCGCAAGCATAAAATAATCAAACCGGTTCCGGTGTACCACATAGGTATGGTCACAAAAATAATGCCCTACATAGGATGCGTAAATCAGGGCAGAGCGCGCAAATTCTGACGGAAGATGCAGAAATGTCCTGGATGACGGTAAAATTCCACCGTTTTCCATACCTCCGTTTTTGTTATCCAATTCGGCTGAAAATGCCATTCCCTCATAATTTCTCATGAAAATATCATACCATGGGACAGCATTTCTGTAAACCCTTTCGCGGCAAGAAATTCCAAAATATGGATATTATTTTTTCACAGCTGTCTCAACCCATACAGCAGGAACGGCATTTGCCCACCGGTCACTACAGTCAGGCTTTCCTGTTCAGAAACGCCAGAAGGAACTGCTGGGCGAGACTGTTTTGGGCGATGGCCTGGGGAGTTTCCGACCGTTCATACCATTCGGCATGATCTACCTCATCGGTCACGCCGCTCAAATCCTCACTGTCTGCCACACAGGAGAAATTTAACATCAGTGTATTGCTGGGTTCAAAAAACTGGCTTTCATTGAAGGTAATATCATGCACAGTCAAACCGATTTCTTCCTTTACCTCCCGTGCCACAGCCTGTTCCGCCGATTCCCCCCGGTTCACATAACCGGCAACCAGAATATTTCGCTTTTTCCCATACTGCTGGATGAGCAGGATGCGGGTCTTGTCCGGGCTGAGAACCTCCATGCTGACAGCTGTATTAAAAATTGGGAACCGGAACTGCTGACACTTCGGACAATATGGTACCATCCCCTCCTTCTCCAGATACTTTTCCACCAGCGGTGTTCCGCATTCATAACAACATTTCATTTTTTGTCCTCCTCGTTTGTCAGACATTTTTTCAGATACTCTTTATTATACCCTTCTCTTTCCGACTTGCAACCTCTTTTACCACACGGTATACTGAAATGGTAACAGAGAAAAAACAGGTATCTCATACCGGATAAAGAAGGTTCCTTTATGAATTCCATTGAACAGCGCATCTGCAGCTGTATTGATGCCCATGCATCCGAGCTGACTGCATTTGCCCATGATATTTATACCCACGCAGAAACAGGATATGCAGAGCATCGTACTGCCCGGCAGGTGGTGGACTGGCTGAAAAACCGCTGTGGACTGGCGCCCGAAACCGGGCTTGCACAAACCGGTGTCCGTGCCTCACTGGGCACCTCCCGTCCGTCTATCTGCCTGATTGGAGAACTGGATGGCATCCGCTGTCCGGAGCATCCCTTTGCTGTGCCGGAAACCGGCATGTCCCATGCCTGCGGACATCATATGCAGCTGGCAGCCTTGGCAGGTGCTGCATTGGCATTGTCTGACCCCTTGGTGGCGGAGCAGCTGGATGGCAGCGCAGTATTTTTTGCGGTTCCCTGTGAAGAGCATGTGCCGATGAACCGGCTGAACCAGCTGCGGCAGAAAGGCATCGCCAGCTGCTGCGGTGGCAAACCGGAGCTGTTGCTGCGGGGTGCATTCGATGATATCGACGCCGCGGTGACAACCCATGCACATATGGTACCCTGTGACAAGGATTTCCTGCTGGGCAGCAATTCCACCAGCGGCTTTTTGTCCAAGCTCATTCATATCAAAGGCCGTGCTTCCCATACTGCCATTGCGCCGGAAAAGGGTGTCAATGCACTGGATGTGGTCACATTGGCCCGCAGTGCCATCGGCATGCTGCGCAGTACGCTGCGGGATGCGGACTGTGTCCGTATCGGAGAAGTGGTTCGTATGGGTAATTCCGCCATCAATGTGGTTCCCCATGAAGTCACGGTAGATTTGCAGGTGCGTGCCAAAACCTGGGAAGCTCTGCTGGATGCGGACAAAAAGATTGACCGGGCTTATCGTGCGGCAGCTTATGCGTTTGGTGCGGAAATCACCATTACCGATGATATGGGATATCTGCCCACCATACCGGCGCATCCATGCCAGGCATTGTGTGAAGCCGCAGCGCTGTTGTCCGACCGGGCAACCAGTGAACCTGTCAGCTTTGCGGTGCACAACGCGGCTTCCACTGATGTGGGTGATCTGTCCCACCGCATGCCGGTTGTCAATTTTACTTTCTCCGGCTTTTCCGGCACGCTGCATGGGGCGGATTTCCGCATTACCAATGAGGAAAAAGCCTATCTGCTTCCTGCCAAGCTGGCGGCACTCACCATGTATCGTCTGCTACGGGACAATGCCGCACAGGCTCAGCAGTTGATTGCAACGTATCAGCCGCCTATGTCTGCGGAAGCCTATCGGGAATATGCAAAGAAATTTGAAGCCGGCTTTGTCGGAGAACCTTCTCCCTTTGTATTTCGATAAAAAGAGCTGTAGGAAAGTCCATTCCCACAGCTCAAAGCAACAGCCGGCAAACAATCAAGAGAAATGCATCAGCTGTCCTGTTTTTCTTTGCTCTGTCCGGTCAGATTGACCAGAATGATACCGGCGCATACCAGTACCAGGGACAGCATATTACGCACCGTAAAAACGGTTTCATGCAGCACAACACCGGACATCAGGGAACCAAAAACCGGTACAAGGAAATTGTACACCGTTACCCTGCCCACCGGGTATTGCTTGAGCAGTGCGGTCCAGATGGTAAAGGCAGCCGCCGACAGAAAAATCAGATAACCCAGCAGTGCAATCGCCTGGGGTGTGATGGTATTGAAATGTCCGCCGCCCAGAATGCCTGCAAGCAGCAGCACAGCACCGCCAATGGTCAGCTGCCAGCCGGTAACCATCATAGGCGACTGTCCCTTTGCCACAAATTTGCTGATTACCGCTCCGCCTCCGGCTGCGATGGTGGACAGCAGCATAAAGCCCTCGCCATTCCATGCAAATCCGCCGCCCAGGGCATCTGCTGAACTGATGGTAATCATCAGCACACCGGCAAAACCGATGAGGCAGCCAATGGTTTTCCGGGTGTTCAGCCGGTCATCGGGAAACAGGAAATGGGAAATGCCCACCGCAAGAAAGGTGGTCATTGCCGTGATGACGGAGCCCTTTACGCCGGTGGTATGGGACAGACCAATATAAAAGAACACATACTGCATCGTGGGCTGCACAATGCCCAGCAGCAGGATGCCCTTCCATTGTTCCTTCCGGGGAACCAGCAGCTTCCGATTCATGATGGCTGATACTGCCAGCACTGCAATACCTGCCAGCATAAACCGCCATCCGGCAAAAAACAGCTTGCTGGCTGCATCCTCTCCTATATGAAACAGCGCATAGCCTGTTTTGACGGATGGAAACGCACTGCCCCAAAGCAGTGTGCAAAAAAGTGCCGGCAGCACCAGGCCGGCAAAGGTACGTTTGTTCATATTTCTTCTCACCTGTTCTGTTCTGAAATTGCCATGTTCTATCGTACTGCATACTGGTAACAATTACAAGTACACATTTCTCATCAAATTCCGTCAACCTGCTTGACAGACGCTTTTAATGCTAGTACAATATTTCAAGGTTAATGTGGTTGTTTTTGTAGCTTTTGCACATGTTTTTATGATTTTTTGACCATCTTATAGGAATCGGAGGATTGTTACTTATGGATTATCAGGCACTCTATCAGAGCAAGCTGACTACCGCTGAAGAAGCGGCTAAAGTAGTAAAAAGTGGTGACTGGGTTGACTTCGGCTGGTGCACCGGCACACCGGACGCACTGGACAAGGCACTGGCTGCACGGGCTGAGGAACTCGTGGATGTCAATATCCGCGGCGGCGTCCTGCTGGCACCTCTTGCTATCGCACAGGTTCCGAATGCAAACAAGCATTTCTCCTGGAACTCCTGGCATATGAGCGGCATCGAACGCAAAATGATTAACGACGGCATTGCATACTATGCACCGCTGCGTTATTCTGAACTGCCCCGCTGGTACCGTGAGAGCATCTGCCCACCGGATGTTGTCATGATTCAGGTGGCACCGATGGACAAGCATGGTTACTTTAACTTCGGCCCCAGCGCTTCCCATATTGCGGCAGTCTGCGAGACCGGCAAAAAGGTCATCGTGGAAGTCAACCAGAACATGCCCCGCTGCCTTGGCGGCTTTGAAGAAGGCGTACATATCACCGATGTAGATATGATCGTAGAAGGCAACAATCCGCCGATTCGCACCATGGGCAGTGTAGCTGCAACCGAGATTGATGAAACCGTTGCCCGTCTCATTGTGGAGGAAATCCCCAATGGTGCCTGCCTGCAGCTGGGTATCGGCGGTATGCCGAACGCCGTCGGCTCTCTGATTGCCCAGTCCGACCTGAAGGATCTGGGTGTACATACCGAGATGTATGTTGACGGCTTTGTTGACATGGCAGCTGCCGGCAAGCTGTCCTGTTCCAGAAAGAACATCGACAAGGGCCGCCAGGTATTTGCCTTCGGCGCAGGCACCCAGAAGATGTATGATTACATGGATGACAACCCGGCTCTGATGAGTGCACCGGTAAGCTATACCAACGATTCCCGTGTCATTTCCCAGATTGACAACTTCATGTCCATCAACAATGCGGTTGACCTGGACCTGACCGGTCAGATCAATGCAGAATCCGCAGGTACCAAGCACATCAGCGGTGCAGGCGGACAGCTGGACTTTGTTCTGGGCGCATACCTGTCCAACGGCGGCAAGAGCTTCATCTGCTGCTCTTCCACCTTTACCACCCGCAGCGGCGAGCTGAAGAGCCGTATTGTACCGACTCTGACTCCGGGCTCCACCGTTACCGATACCCGTACCAACACCCATTATCTGGTCACCGAGTACGGCAAGGTCTGCCTGAAGGGCCTGTCCACCTGGGAGCGTGCAGAAGCAATTATTTCTGTTGCCCATCCCCAGTTCCGGGAAGACCTCATCAAGGAAGCGGAAAAGCTCAAGATCTGGAGAACCTCCAACCGCAGATAAACAGCATGAAACAAAGCCGACGGCCTGTGCCGTCGGCTTTGTTATTTCCCCAAAAAAGGGGAAAAGACCGTTCCGCTCTCCTACAAAACAGCCTTTTCCTCATTTACAAAGTACCGTCTCACATGATTTCCTGACCGAGTCGGCACATACGATTTCCGAATCTGTATATCCGGAAGGTATCTGCCAGATAATCGATACGAACAGGCTGAATACTGTGTATAATCTTTCCCCTTATTACCCACAGCGAAATATCCAGCAATCTGTTATTGGAAATTGTACTTTATACCATTATTATAGCAAGTTCTGTGCAATTGTCAATCTCTATTTCATTTTGCACAAAAAAAAATGTGTATTTTGTTATGTTATGTGCACTTTTATGCAGTCGTGATCACTTTTCCTTCTCTGAGAGACTTTTGTACGTCAATCAAACGCTGGTTGCGGCTGCCGCGGAAACGCAGAGACAGATCCCGCTGGGCTTCAACAAATGGCCCATCTACCAGAATGTCACACTGCCGGAGCAATGAAAAGACTGCCGGGTCTTCCATGGCAAGCAGCTGCTCCCAAGTATAGCCGGAATACGCCATAATATGTTTTCCGCCCTGCTTCAGTATCCGCACCAGCTCCGCCAGCGGCTCCGGCTGGCAGAAGGGCTCTCCTCCGGACAGGGTGACACCGGAGATCAGCGGATCGGCCTGAATGTCGGATAAAATCCGGGAAATCGGTACCAGTTCTCCGCCAGAAAAATCATGGGTCTGGGGATTGTGGCAGCCGGGACAATGGTGCGGGCAGCCCTGGGTAAAAATAACAAAGCGGATGCCGGGGCCATCGACGATTGACTCATCAATGACTCCGGCAATGCGAAGATTCAGATCGTTCATGTGTTATGCACTGCGGCGAACGTCATGCTTCACACGGTCATGCTCTTCTGCACGCTTTGCGTTGTTGAAACGGTCCAGTGTGCCTACCAGATAACCGGTGATGCGGCGGATACGCTCGAAGCCAACGCCTTCGCCTACCATTTCTTCACCCTGTTCATTGTATGTGACATGATTCAGTTCGTTCATCATAAAAAAGCCCTCCTTAACAATTACACATTTCTTTCAGTGGCATCAGCGGATTCGGACGGCGATCCCGTTCTTCATTCGGATCACCATGATAACCGATGGTATCACTGTTATGGTTTTTATATACGCCAAGCTGACGCAGCTTTTCAATGCTGATTGCCTCGCCTTCACGACGACCACAGCGTGGGCAGACATCATCAATGATGCCGGTATAGCCGCAGATCGGGTCACGGTCAACCGGATGGTTGATGGAACCATAGCCGATACCACTTTCCTTCATGTAACGGACAACCGCTTCAAAGGCATCCAGATTCTGTGTCGGGTCACCATCCAGCTCTACATAGCTGATATGACCGCCATTGGTCAACTCATGATATGGTGCCTCAAGCTGAATTTTCCGGAACGCAGTAATCGGATAATATACCGGTACGTGGAAGGAATTGGTATAGTAATCCCGGTCTGTTACACCCTCAATGGAACCAAAGCGTTCCCGATCCAGACGGACGAAGCGTCCGGACAGGCCCTCTGCCGGTGTAGCAATGACGGAGAAATTCAGGCCGGTTTCACGGCTCTCACGATCCATGCGTTCCCGCATGCGTCCTACGATGGTCAGGCCCATGTTCTGTGCCTGCTCTGATTCGCCGTGATGGACACCCATCAGTGCCTTCAGGCATTCTGCCAGGCCAATGAAGCCAACGGTCAGGGTACCATGCTTGAGCACTTCGCCTACCTTGTCATTGGGACCCAGCTTGTCGGAATCAATCCACACACCCTGTCCCATCAGGAACGGATAGTTGCGTACCCGCTTCTCACTCTGGATCTTAAAGCGTGCCTTCAACTGGTCAACAACCAGATCCAGCTTTTCATCCAGTTCGTTAAAGAATGCCTCCACATTGCCCTGTGCCTTCAGCGCAATGCGCGGCAGGTTAATTGATGTAAAACTCAGATTGCCGCGTCCGTTGACAATCTCACGGGTCGGGTCATATACATTGCCGATGACACGGGTACGGCAGCCCATGTAAGCAGCCTCGGTCTCCGGATGTCCCGGCTTGTAGTACTGTGCGTTGAACGGCGCATCCAAGAACGAGAAGTTCGGGAACAGACGCTTTGCCGACACACGCATTGCCAGTTTGAACAGGTCATAGTTCGGGTCTCCCGGATTGTAGTTGACGCCTTCCTTGACCTTGAAAATGTGAATCGGGAAGATGGAAGTCTCACCATTGCCCAGACCTGCCTCTGTTGCCAGCAGCAGGCTCTTCATGGCCAGACGGCCTTCCTGGGAGGTATCGGTACCATAGTTCAGGGAGGAGAACGGAATCTGTGCGCCGGCACGGGAATGCATGGTATTCAGGTTGTGTACCAGTGCTTCCATTGCCTGATAGGTGGCACGTTCGGTCTCACGGCGTGCATACTTCAGGGTAAATGCCATGACACGCTCCACGGTTTCCGGTGCAATGCCCCGCTCCAGCAGCCGGTCACGGATCTGCTCCGAGGTGCCGTTGTCATCCGCCAGCACCGGCTTCTGATCACAGGCCTCAATCAATGCCTTAGCCGGCTCCAGGCCTTCCTCCTCGATATCAAAGACCTCCAGCGCTTTGGCAAGATTGTCACGGTAATTGTGCCAGTAGGTCTTGCGCACGCCCGGTGCCATGCTGTAATCAAAATTCGGAACACTCTGTCCGCCGTGCTGGTCATTCTGGTTGGACTGAATGGCAATACAAGCCAGTGCGGAATAGCTGCGGATGTCATTGGGCTCACGCAGGAATCCATGTCCGGTAGAAAAACCATTTTCAAACAGCCTGAGCAGGTCAATCTGGGTGCAGGTGGTAGTCAGTGTGTAAAAATCAAAGTCGTGAATATGGATATCGCCTTCCCGGTGTGCCTTGGCAATATACGGCTCCAGCAGGAACATTTCATTGAACTGCTTGGCGCCCTCCGAACCATACTTGAGCATGGTGCCCATGGCGGTATCACCGTCAATGTTTGCGTTTTCACGCTTGATATCATTTTCAATGGCGGACTGGAAGGTCAGATCCTCATAAATCTTCATCAGTCCGGTATTCATCTCACGCTGGCGCGAACGCTCATTGCGGTACAGGATATATGCCTTCGCGGTGCGGGCGTGTCCCTGCTCCACAAGGATTTTCTCCACAGCGTCCTGCACATATTCCACTGTCGGTGTTGCCGACGGGCTGTGCGCCTCGACATAATCTGCCACATCCAATGCCAGCCGCATGGACAGCTGGTAGTCATGGCCCCCGGAAGCCTCCGCAGCTTTGTAGATAGCATTTGCAATCTTTGTTATGTCAAAAAATACACATCTGCCGTCTCGTTTTTCAATCTGCTGTATCATCTGTTGATGCTCCTCTGGTTATTTCAATCATTGAAAAAAAGTCAATGAAAAGATTTTCCCGTTTTCCACATCAGACCTCACAATACAAAATATGTAGGCATAACACACATATATACACAATATATTGTGTATTCGTGGGAATCGGAACTATCTCATATTTTAGTACGTCAGGGAACAGATGTCAAGGGGCTCCGGCTGCCTTGTGGTGTCCCACAGCATGTGAGAATCATTCTTATTTTCAGGTTTTTGTCCTGAGAACGCAAATCCCATCCGCCTGCCGAACGCCGGGTTTTCCACAGGTTTCCCTGCAGATTCTCCCGCCCAACTGCCGGTAACCGGCGGGGAATCGGGGCTTTTTTGAACGAATTCTTCGATCCGTCCGGAAGTTTTCCACATCCGACGGCTTTGCCGAAGGTCTATCATTTTGAATCGGAAAAAAAATTTTTATTTTGTTGCTTCGCTGTTTTTCAACCACAATATATAGTGGTCTGCTCCTGCAGGTATCAGCCTGCACAGCATGGGGAGAACTCTGTCCAGTCCCGGATGTACTGCCGGCACAGGCTTCGGATCTCCGTTTCCTCGCTGGCTGCGGAGGCATCGTATACACCGATGACCGGATAACCCGCACGGCTGGCTGTCCGTACACAGTGCAGGCTGTCCTCAAACACACCCGTGGTGGTTTTCTCTGTGCCCAGCCGCCGTGCACACTCATCAAAAATATACGGCTGGTTCTTGCTGGTATTCAAATCGCCGCAGGTGACAATAAACTGGAAATATTCCAGTACGCCTACCCGCCGCAGCGCTGCCTCCACCAGTGTATGGCTGGTAGCGCTGGCAACACACATGCGGACACCCTGCCGGTGCAGCCCTTCCAGCATATCCCGTACCCCATCCTTCAGCGGCGCACGGTACAGATAATCGTCCTCAATCATATGATCAATCTGCCCACAGATTTCCTCTACGGAATTCTGTACCTGATACTCCTTCTGGAAAAAGACAGCAGCCTCCGGCAGAGTCATGGTTTTCAGACGCAGGGAAAACGCCTGTACATCCGGAATCACAATATTCCGTTCCTGCAGAAACCGCATGCCTACAGATGCCCAATAGGGCATGGAATCCAGCAGTGTGCCGTCCAGATCAAAAATTGCACCGGTCAGTTTCACGGCAGCACCAGCTTTCGTGCCTGTGCCAGCAGTGCCTTTGTGGTGGTTTCAATGTCTTCTGCGGCAAAAATACCGGATACAATGGCAACACCATCCACACCGGTTCCCTGCAGCTCCAGCATATTGTCCAGCTTGATGCCGCCAATGGCTGTGGTGGGAATGGACACACTTGCTGTAATATCCCGGATGTCCTGCCAGGTCAGCGGATTGGCATCGGTCTTGGTTCCGGTGGCATGAACCGCACCAATGCCCAGATAATCCGCACCGCGCTGCTGTGCCAGCTGTGCTTCCTCCACCGAATGGGCGGAAACACCAACGATTTTATCCTCGCCTAACAGAGCACGCACTTCACCGGCTTCCATGTCATCCTGTCCCACATGTACGCCATCTGCGCCGCTCTCAATACAAGCCTGTACATCGTCATTGATGATGCAGGGCACCTCATATGTATGGCACAGTTTGACAATATCCTTTGCTTCCGCCACAAATGCGTCATGTTCCAGTCCCTTTTCCCGGATCTGTACCATGGTGGCACCACCCCGCAGGCATGCCTCTACCTGAGCATACAGGGTGCTGTCCCCTACCCATGTCCGGTCTGTCACCGCATACAGCAGCATGGCTTTTTTTACCGCTTCTTTTTTATCGAATTTCAATGTTCATTCCTCCATTCAATATATCCGTATCCATCAGGCTGATGGCATCCATCAGATGCACCCGGAACGAGCCGGTTCCCTGCCCCGCTTCCATGGTCTTTCGGTAAGCAATATCACCGGCAACTCCCATGGCAGCAGTAGCCGCAGCTGCAGCTTCCAGAATTGCATCATGATTTGCCCCGCAGTAAGCGGCTGTCAGCGCCGACAGCATACAGCCGGTACCGGTGACACAGGACATCATCGGATGTCCGTTGCGGCAGAGATAGGCCCGTTCCGGGGATGCAATGATATCAATGGCACCGCTGACCGAAACCACGGCGCCCAGCTTTGCGCTCAGCTGCTTAAAGAATGCCACGCGCTCTTCCAGATTTTCCTCTGTCACAGCATCCGCCGCACCGGCATCCACACCTTTGGTATTCGATGCCGCACCGCCTACAGCCAGCAGCTCGGATACATTGCCGCGTACTACGGCAAAGTGATACTTTGCGAAAAAGTCCCGAAGGGTTGCCATACGGTAGCTGGAAGCACCTGCTCCCACCGGATCGAGGATAATCGGCACGTCATGCTGATTGGCAGCTTCCATGGCCTGATGCATGGCTGCCACAGTCATGGTGTTCAGATTGCCGATATTGATATCCAGCGCACCGGCAACCGATGCGATTTCCGCAGCCTCCTGCTCCGCCTCTGCCATCGTCGGTGAAGCTCCGCAGGCAAGCACAATATTGGCACAGTCATTGGTGGTAATATAATTGGTAATACAGTGCACCAGAGGCTTATGCTGGCGCACACGTTCCAAAATCTGTTCAAACATACGGATTTCCTTCTTAATTCATCAGATCTGCAGGCAAAGTCCTGCCTTTCTAGTATATCGCTCACCGGCTGGTGCTGTCAATCCATCTTTGACATCTCAGCCAACTGATGCTATGATATATTTTATTCTGTAGATGATAGGCGGGAATCCTTATGAATATATCAGCCCTGTATATCCAGATTGTGGTCATGTTCCTGTTGATTGGCGTGGGGGCAATCTGTTACAAACGAAAGATGGTAAACGATGAAGGCTCAAAACAAATGTCCTCTGTACTGATGACCTTTGTTATGCCATGTATTATCATCCATTCCTTCTGCCGGGAATTTGATCCCGCTATGATGGGAAAGCTGGTGGAAGCCTTCCTGCTCTCCGTCCTGCTGCTTGTTGCCAGCCTGGTTTTGTCTGCACTGGTATTTCCCAAGGGAACTCCGGATTATGCGGACAAGCGCATGTGCACCATCTTTTCCAACAACGGTTTTATGGCCATTCCGCTGCTGCAGGCCCTGTATGGTGAGGACGGTGTCTTTATCGGTTCCATCAATATTGTGGTCACCAATATTTTCCTGTGGACCGTAGGCGTATGGATGCTCAGCCGTGCCAGCGGACGCTCCGGCGGCGCCATGAACTGGCGCAAGATTGTGCTCAATCCCGGTACCATTGGCTTATGTATCGGACTGGTGATTTTCCTCACCTCTTTCCAGCTGCCTGCTGTACTGGATGACACAATTTCGTTCCTCAGTGATTTGAACACTCCCCTGGCTATGATTGTCCTGGGTGTTTATCTGACCCAATCCAACCTGCTGGAAGCCCTGAAGGATCGTTCCATTTATGTCGTTTCCCTGTGCCGGCTGTTTGTCATTCCGCTCATCACCATTGCGGCAGCCGCTCTGCTGCCCTTTGACACAGAGGTTTCCCAGGTTCTGTTGGTGAGCATCGCTACGCCCTGTGCGGTGGCAAGCTCCATGTTCGCCCAGATGTTTGGCACCAATTACCGCTATTCCAGCCAGATTATTGCCTTTTCTACGGTCATTTCCGCTGCTGCCATGCCAATGGTGCTTGGTTTCAGCCAGCTGTTCATCGGCTGAGCCGGAGGGATTCTTTCCTGATAGGCAAACCGGACGGGATTTCCCGTCCGGTCTTTTTTTATTCCTCTGCTGTGGGTATGCCGGGGAATTCCCGGGTACGGATTTGCTGAAAGGCTGCCTTGCCCTGTCCGCAAACCGGACAGCGAAAGCTGCTCCCCACATGGGACCATGGCACGCCAATGCCTACATGCGCCTTGGGTTCACCGTGAACCGGGTCATACACATAGCCGCATACAGAACACTGGTAACGCCGCATATCACTCTGCATCAAATATCACTTCCTCACAGGCAGTATGCCCGCCCCGAAGTGGCTTTATGCGTAAAAATGCCTCCGGCAAAAAACCGGAGGCATTCATATCATATTTTTTATGTTTACTTGGCTGCAATGACATCCGACATGTCATACATACCCGGCTGGGTCTGGGTACCCAGAAAAGCGGCTGCATCGACTGCGCCAACTGCAAATACCTCACGGGACAGTGCCACGTGACGAATTTCAATCAGTTCATCACGGCCGGCGAACAGAACCTCATGCTCGCCTACAATGGTGCCGCCGCGCAGGGTATGAATGCCGATTTCATGTGCCGGACGCTTCTCACGGCGCTCATGGCGGTCATAGACATATTCCGGGTCATAGGGCAGTGCTTCGCTGACTGCGTCTGCCAGCATCAGAGCCGTACCGGAAGGTGCATCCAGCTTCTGGTTGTGATGCTTTTCGGTGATTTCCACATCATAGCCATCGCCCAGAACCGATGCCGCCTTGCGCAGCAGATCCATCATCAGGTTGATGCCGATGGACATGTTGCCCGAACGGAATACCGGGATTTCAGCAGATGCCGCCCGCATGGCTGCCAGCTGTTCCTTGCTGTGTCCGGTGGAGCAGATGACCAGCGGCGTGCGGGTCTTTTTGCCGTAATCCAGCAGCATTTCCAGCGAGTTGGCATTGGAAAAGTCAATGATAACATCACATGCGCCGGTGAACTCATGGGCATCCGCATAAACCGGATAATCTGCCAGCTTTTCGGTATAGCTGTCAAAGCCGGCAACAATCTTCATATTTTCCTTCTTGGAGACAATGTCCGTGATGACCTTGCCCATACGGCCATTGCAGCCGCAAAGTCCGATTTTCAACATCCTGAACCGCTCCTTACTTTACTGCCGGATAACCGGCATTTGCCATTGCCTGCTTCAGCTGTGCTACATGCTCCTCTGTCATATCACACAGCGGCATGCGCAGCTCACCAACATCCCAGCCCAGGAAGCGCATTGCCATCTTAACCGGGATCGGATTGACTTCCAGGAACAGTGCGTTAATCAGCTCCAGATACTGCAGCTGCAGCTCACGTGCCTTTGCATAATCGCCATCCAGGCACAGCTGTGCAATGTTGTGTGCTACATCCGGTGCAACGTTTGCCAGAACGGAAATGACGCCCTTGCCGCCCATTGCCATCAGCGGAACGATCATGTCATCATTGCCGGACCAGAAATTCAGCTCATCGCCGCACAGACGCATGGCTTCTGCCAGCAGGGAGAAATCACCGGTTGCTTCCTTTGCACCATTGATGTTCGGATGCTTGGAAAGCTCCTGATAGGTTTTCGGCTGAATGGTAACACCGGTACGGCTGGGTACGCTGTACAGAATAATCGGGGTAGGGGTTGCATCAGCCAGCAGGTTGAAGTGCTTGATCAGACCCTGCTGGGTTGCCTTGTTATAATAAGGGGTAACGGTCAGCAGACCATCTGCACCAGCCTCCGAAGCGAACTTGCAAAGCTCCAGTGCATAGCCGGTATCATTGGAACCGGTACCTGCAATGACCGGCACACGGCCATTGACATAGTCAACACCGAACTGAATGGTTTCCTTATGCTCCTTGTCGGTCAGTGTGGAGCCCTCACCAGTCGTACCGCAGATGGTAATGGAATCAATACCGCGGTTGATCTGATCGTCAATGATGCGCTTAAATTCCGGGTAATTTACACCGGTAGCTGTCATCGGGGTAACAATAGCGACATTCGCGCCGGTAAAAATAGGCTTTTTCATTAGGTTTTCCCTCCGATCAAAATGGTATCCGGGAAGCACGGCTGTGTGCTCCGTGCCTCCCAGTATATCTCTCCCGATACAATATTCTCGTTAAAATGAATGATTAGTCCATGTAGCCTTCTGCACACAGCAGCTCTGCCATTTCAACAGCGCCGCCTGCAGCACCGCGCAGGGTGTTATGGGACAGGCTGACAAAGCGGTAATCAAAGATTACGTCATCACGCAGACGGCCGATGGAAACTGCCATGCCGCCTTCCAGATTGCGGTCCAGACGAGCCTGCGGACGGTCATCCTCTTCAAAGTAATGCAGGAACTGCTTCGGTGCGCTCGGCAGCTCCAGCTCCTGTGCACGACCGCTGTAATTTGCCCATGCCTCCAGGATCTGTTCCTTGGTCGGCTTGTTCTTGAACTTAACGAAAGCTGCTGCGGTATGTCCATCGCTTACCGGTACACGCAGGCACTGTGCGGAGATTACCGGCTCAGCAGCTGCAACGATTTCATCGCCCTCTACGGTGCCCCAAACCTTCATCGGCTCCTTTTCAGACTTCTCTTCCTCGCCGCCGATGTACGGAATGACATTGTCAACCATTTCCGGCCAGGTTTCAAAGTTCTTGCCGGCGCCGGAAATTGCCTGATAGGTGCATACAGCAACCTTCTCAATGCCAAACTCCTTCAGTGCGGTCAGCGCCGGAACATAAGACTGGATGGAGCAGTTGGACTTAACGGCAATAAAGCCGCGCTTGGTGCCCAGACGCTTGCGCTGTGCCGGAATAATCTTGGCATGATCTGCATTGACTTCCGGAATAATCATCGGAACGTCCTTGGTAAAACGATGTGCGCTGTTGTTGGAGATAACCGGGCACTCCAGCTTTGCGTACTTTTCTTCCAGAGCACGGATAACGTCCTTCTTCATATTGACAGCACAGAAGGTAAAATCAATCTGGGAAGCAAATTCCTCTGCATCGCCCTCTGCATCATACAGGACCATATCCTTGACATTTTCCGGAATCGGAGTTGCCATCTTCCAGCGTCCATCCACTGCTTCCGCATAGGTCTTGCCCTTATTGCGGCCGCTGGCTGCAATTGCAGTGACAGTAAACCACGGATGGTTTGCCAGCAGGGTGACAAAGCGCTGACCTACCATGCCGGTTGCGCCGATAATGCCGACTCTGTAATTCTTCATGTTGCTGTTTCCTCCTGAAAAGCTATTGTTTTCACAATATAGTATATCATTATAGCTTGTCGCCTGCTCCGAATTTTACATAAGAAAAAGCCGGTCGGGAAGTTCCGGCCGGTGATGCGTAACAAACCACCCTGTTTGACTGCAAACAGGTTCCTGTAGTAGCGATAGCGCATCACGGGAGCAAACCGGTGACAGCCGGACAGATATTCTCATGCCCGTCCAGATAAACGCCTGCGAATCCGACATTCTCTTCGGCAGCTTCCCCTTTCCTGCCCGGTCATCGAAAGGATTCGCCTCCTAACGGGCAATACTGATGTCAGCTGCGCCTCAATCGTACTTATACAACTAAGCTTTTATTATTCTATCATGTGATAATTTGCTTTGTCAAGACGATTCCATGGGGAAACCGCACAAAACGACAGCATTTCCGGCTCTTGATTTCGTATGCCCTTTACGGTATCATAGATTTTATATCATTCCTGACATCTGAAGCAGATTTTATATCCAATATTTGCCGGACACAGTAAGAAAAACTCTCTCAGCCCGCGCTGTCAGCGCAGACAGCTCCCTCCCATGAGAGAGCCGCTCAGAGGAATGTCCGGCAATCACAAGCTTCTGTGTTTGTCGTATGGGGATAAGGAGGCTGACGCGCTGTATTCGCGTTGATAACAGAACATGAAAACAAGTGATTTTTATTATGACCTGCCGGAGCGTCTGATTGCACAGACGCCGCTGGACAAGCGGGATTCCTCCCGTATGCTGGCGTTAAACAAGTCTACCGGCGACATTGCGCACCGGCATTTTTATGACCTGCCGGAGTATTTGCATGCAGGTGATACGCTGGTGCTGAACAATTCCCGTGTCATTCCTGCCCGCCTGCTGGGTGTCCGGGAGGATACCGGCTATCCGATTGAGCTGGTTCTGCTCACGGATAAAGGAGATGGGGTATGGGAATGCCTGACTCGTCCGGGCAAAAAATGCCGTGTGGGTGCAAAACTCAGCTTTGGTGAAGGCAAGCTCACCGCTACCGTAGAAGACATTCTGCCGGATGGCGGCAATCGCCTGATCCGGTTCCATTATGATGGTATTTTTCTCGAAATTCTGGAAGAGCTTGGCATGATGCCGCTGCCGCCTTATATTAAGGAAAAGCTGGAGGATCCGGAACGGTATCAGACCGTATACAGCAAGACACCGGGCTCCGCTGCCGCTCCCACGGCTGGCCTGCATTTTACCCCGGAGCTGCTGGCACAGATTCGGGATAAAGGGGTGAACATTGCCTATGTGACACTGCATGTGGGTTTGGGTACCTTCCGCCCGGTAAAAGTAGAGGATGTCAACGATCATGTGATGCATTCGGAATTTTATATGCTGGATGAGGAAAATGCTGCCATCATTAACAATACCCGCAAAAATGGCGGCAGAATTTTTGCTGTAGGCACCACGGCAACCCGTACCCTGGAAACCATTGCCGCAGAGGATGGCTCTGTCCGCCCCTGCTCCGGCTGGACGAATATTTTTATTTATCCGGGATACAAATTTAAGGCAGTTGATTGCCTGATTACCAATTTCCATCTGCCGGAAAGCACATTAATGATGCTGATTTCCGCATTTGCCACCCGTGAGATGATTATGGACACTTATAAGGTCGCAGTACAGGAGGAATACCGGTTCTTTAGCTTTGGTGATTCCATGCTGATTTATACGGAATAAGGAGGACAATGACATGTTTCAGGTATTGAAAACAGAAGGAAATGCCCGCCGCGGTGAATTTACCTGTGCCCATGGCACCGTACAGACACCGGTTTTCCAGAATGTCGGCACACAGGGTGCCATTAAGGGTGCGGTGTCCGCAAAGGATTTGAAGGAGCTGGGCTGTCAGATTGAATTGTCCAACACCTATCATCTGCATGTGCGTCCGGGTGACCAGATTGTCCGTGCCATGGGTGGTCTGCATAAGTTTATGAATTGGGATGGCCCGATTCTGACGGACAGCGGCGGATTTCAGGTCTTTTCCCTGTCCTCTCTGCGTCGCATTAAAGAAGAAGGTGTGTACTTTTCTTCCCATGTAGACGGACGCAAGATTTTTATGGGTCCGGAGGAAAGCATGCAGATTCAGTCCAATCTGGGCTCGGATATTGCTATGGCATTTGATGAATGCTGTGAAAATCCCTCGCCATATGAGTACGTCAAAGCGTCCTGTGCCCGCACTACCCGTTGGCTGCACCGCTGCAAAACCGAACTGGATCGTCTGAACAGCCTGCCTACAACGGTGAATCCACAGCAGATGTTATTTGGCATCAATCAGGGCGGAACCTATGATGATCTGCGTGTGGAGCATATGAAGGAAATTGCGAAACTGGATCTGGATGGCTATGCCATTGGTGGTCTGGCTGTAGGCGAATCCACAGAAACCATGTATCATATTCTGGATGTGGTCATCCCTCATGCACCGGTGGACAAGCCGAGATATTTAATGGGAGTCGGCACGCCGTCTAACATTATCGAAGCGGTATGGCGCGGTGTAGACTTCTTTGACTGTGTTATGCCCACACGCAACGCACGCCATGGGCATCTGTTCACCTGGGATGGCATCCGTAATCTGAACAATGCGAAATATCAGCTGGATGACAAGCCCATTGACGAACATTGTAATTGTCCGGTTTGCCGCACCTACAGCCGCGCTTATGTCCGGCATCTGTTAAAGTCCGGCGAAATGCTTGGACAGCGTCTGACTGTCATGCACAATCTGTGGTTCTACAACAATCTGATGGTTGAAATCCGCAAGGCACTGGATGAAGGACGGTTTGCAGAATTCCGCGCTCAATGGAGCGAAAAGCTGTCCAAGCGTATTTAACCGCTTTTCTTTGCAGAAAGAAAAGCCTGGCAAAAGAAACGCTTGTGCGCTCTCCGCTTTTCTTTGCAGAAAGAAAAGCTTGGCAAAAGAAATGCTTGTGCGCTCTCCGCTTTTCTTTGCAGAAAGAAAAGCTTGGCAAAAGAAATGTTTGTGCGCTCCCGCGCAACCCCGGCAGCCGGACATACTGGTCCGGCTGCTGGCAAAGCTTTTGCGGAATGCAAACATGATAATATATCCAAATAACATGACAATTTATCCGAACTGTTTTTCTATGTAATCCTACTCTTTTTGTTTCATCTGTGTTATAATATAGAAAATGTTTGGAGACGGTTCCAAACAGGCAAACACAATTGAATAAGAAATAATCGGTGCCTCTGCCTGCGGCATAGCTGCAGAGACAGAGGGTAAAAGGGAAACAGGTGCAAATCCTGTACGATCTCGTCACTGTGATGGAGGAATAAGAAGCAATGGTGCCGCAGCACCGGTCACTGGCTGTATAGCTGGGAAGGCTGCTTCCTGTGTGGATTCCTGAGTCAGGAAACCTGCCGCTTATTTGTACAGGAATATACATTCCAGATCACGAGGTATTGGTCGTACGTTTTTTGAAGCTGCGTTTGCAGAGGATGAACTTGGTCTGGTCCTTTATGATAAAAAGGACTTTTTTTACGTTCATACTGACAGAACGGAGTGTTTGTTTCTGTTGCTCGATCCAGTTGTTTGCAACATTTTTTTAGGAGGGTTAAGTCATGAAAAAACTTACCGCTGTACTACTTACTCTGTCTGTCACCATGGCTATGCTGCTGGCTGGCTGTGGCTCCGGGTCAACGAACACCATGGTGGATTCCGATTCCGGTTCCGCAAACACCGCTGCTGTGGGCTCTGGTGAAGCTGCTCCGGCTGAAGAGGAAGAAAATTATGATACCGGCGATGCTTCTCTGGATGATCCCAGAAATGCGGATAATATCGGGGACAATGAACTGCTGGTACTCAGCTTCGGCACCAGCTTCAATGACAGCCGCCGCCTGAATATCGGCGCAATTGAAAGGGATCTGGAAAAGGCTTTTCCGGATTATTCCGTCAGACGAGGCTTTACCGCTAACATTGTCATTGACCATATTCAGAATCGTGACGGTGTCAAGATAGATGATGTGGATGAAGCTATGAATCGTGCCGTTGACAATAACGTCAAAAATCTGGTGATCCAGCCTACTCATCTGATGAATGGATTGGAATATCAAGAGCTGGAGGAACAGGTGGCACAGTATGCGGATGCATTTGATAAAATCGCCATCGGCAAGCCGCTGCTCACCAGCGAAGATGACTTCAAACGTGTGGAACAGGCTCTGGTGGACTGGACTTCCGAATATGATGATGGTGAAACCGCAATCTGCTTTATGGGTCATGGTACCGAAGCGGAATCCAATGAAGTGTATCAGAAAATGCAGGATCTGCTGACGGCAGACGGACATGACAATTACTTTGTGGGTACCGTGGAAGCATCTCCGTCTTTGGAGGATGTGCTGGCAAAGGTAAAGGCTGGCAGCTATAAGCGGGTGGTTCTGGAGCCATTGATGGTTGTCGCCGGTGATCATGCCAACAATGACATGGCTGGTGAGGAAGAAGATTCATGGAAAACAACCTTTGAGGATGCCGGTTATGAAGTAACCTGCCTGCTTCGCGGTCTGGGTGAAAATGAAGCAATTCGCCAGATTTATGTGGAGCATGCACAGGCAGCAATGGATTCCCTGAATCAGTAAAGAAAAACATAAGGGGCGGCTCGGGGTTCTCCCGTGCCGCCTTTCTTTGAAAGGATGAATATAGTTATGGCAAAAATCAAACTGTGTTCCGCTGCCATGACAGCCGTGCTGATGCTGTCTCTTTTATCCGGCTGTGGAACCAATCCGGCTCCGGAGGAAACCGGTTCTGTCGGTACAGCTTCTGCTCAAGTAGCCTCTGCTGAAGAAATGGCTGCACCGGAACAGGTTGGCGAGGAAGGCATGGAGCCTATCAACGGAGAGCAGGTAAACGATGGTGTGTATGACATCACAGTGGATTCCAGCTCCCGTATGTTCCATATTACCAGCTGTGAACTGACAGTCCAAGACGGGAAAATGTCTGCGGTTATGACCATGAGCGGCACTGGTTATCTGTATGTGTTTATGGGTACCGGTGAACAGGCAGTCCAGGCTGATGAGTCGGAATACATTGGGTTTGAACAAACAGACAGCGGTGAACATACCTTTACCGTACCGGTAGAAGCGCTGGACAAGGAAATTTCCTGCACTGCGTTCAGTAAGAATAAGAAAAAATGGTATGACCGTACCCTGGTATTCCGTGCCGATTCTCTTCCCACTGATGCGTTATCTGAAGCTGTCCGCACGACACCGGAAAGCCTGCAGCTGCAGGATGGTACCTATACGGTTGAGGTCACACTGACCGGCGGCTCCGGCCGTGCTACGGTATCCTCTCCGGCTGAGCTGGTTGTGGCAGATGGCACAGTTACCGCAAGACTGGTCTGGAGCAGCCCGAATTATGATTATATGAAGGTGGATGGTGTTCAATACAATCCGGTCAATACTGAAGGCAATGCCGCATTTGACATCCCGGTCACGGTATTTGACTATAAAATGCCGGTTTCCGCTGACACCACTGCCATGAGTACACCACATGAAATCGAATATTTCCTGTATTTCGATTCCTCCTCCATTAAAGCAAAATGAAAAACAGAAAAACCTTGCTGTGCCTTATCATAATGCTGGCTCTCCTGTTGACTGGCTGCGGCGCAGAGAACAACACACAAAAAGCCGGTGCGTGGGCAGATATGCAGCCCACCGGCCATATGGATTTACAATATGCTACCCAGTTTCAGGTGGATTATTATGATGGCGGCTATGCCCTCATTACCATCCAGGATTCTGACAAGCTTCTGCTGGTGCCCGAACAGGCTGAAGTACCGGAAGGCTTGGATAGCGATATCACAGTGCTGCAGCAGCCGCTGGAGAATCTCTATGTGGCGGCATCCTCTGCCATGGATTTGTTCAGCGGTCTGGATGCGCTGGATCAGGTTCGTATGACCAGTACCAAGCAGTCCGATTGGAGTCTGCCGGAGGTACAGCAGGCCATGGAAAACGGTGATTTGCTGTATGTCGGCAAATATAATACGCCGGATTATGAACAGATATTGGCAGAAAACTGTGGGCTTGCCATTGAATCCTCTATGATTTATCACAATCCGGAAACTCAGGAACAGCTGGAAAGCCTGCAGATTCCGGTATTGGTAGAGCGTTCCAGTTATGAAACCCATCCATTGGGACGAATGGAATGGATCAAGCTGTATGGACTGCTTCTTGGCAAAACCGAGGAAGCGGAACAGTATTTTGATGACCAGGTACAGCAGCTGGATACCATTCTCTCCGATAAGCAGACAGATAAAACCGTTGCATTCTTTTATATCAGTTCCAATGGCTATGTAAATGTACATAAGCCGGGAGATTATATTTCCAAAATGATTGAGCTGGCAGGCGGCAGCTATGTTCCCACGGCAGAGGATTTGCAGGTAGAGGAAAATGCGTTGTCTACCATGAATATGCAGATGGAAGCCTTTTATGCAGCTGCACAGGATGTGGATTATATCATCTATAATAGTGCCATTGACGGCGAACTGGAAACCATGGACCAACTGCTGGAAAAAAGCCCGTTGCTGGGAGATTTTAAGGCTGTGAAAAATCAGAATGTCTGGTGCACCGGAAAAAATATGTTCCAGCAGACCACCGGTGCCGCAGATATGATTGCTGATCTGCATGCCGTCGTGACCGATCAGGCCGCTGGAAAAGACCAGCTCACTTTTTTACATCGTTTGAAGTAACAGGAGGAAAACTATGAGACAGAAGCGTTCTGTCCGATATGCCATCGGCTACAGCATCCTTGCCATCCTATTGTGTGTACTGCTCATCTGGAATCTGAATGCAGGCAGTGTAAATCTGTCTGTCCGGGAAGTGCTGGAGATTCTGGCAGGACACAATAGTGAAAATACGGCAATCATCTGGGAGATCCGCCTCCCGCGTCTGCTGGCTGCGGCAATGCTGGGCGGAGCATTATCTGTTTCCGGCTTTCTGCTGCAGACCTTTTTTGCCAATCCCATCGCCGGACCCTTTGTTCTGGGTATTTCCTCCGGCGCAAAAATGGTGGTGGCACTGGTAATGATTTTCTTTCTCGGACGTGGTATTGTGCTTGGTTCTGCCGCATTGATTGTTGCTGCATTTGTGGGTTCCATGATTTCCATGGGCTTTATCCTGATGATTTCCGGACAGGTAAAGAAAATGTCCCTGCTGGTCATCAGCGGTATTATGATTGGTTATATCTGCTCGGCAATTACCGATCTGGTTGTGACCTTTGCGGATGATTCCAACATTGTCAATTTGCACAACTGGTCCATGGGCAGCTTTTCCGGCATGAACTGGAGCAATGTGCGCACCATGGCTATTGTTGTATTTGTGTGTCTGGCACTCACCTTCCTGCTTTCCAAGCCCATGGGAGCATATCAGCTTGGGGAAGTCTATGCGCAGAATCTGGGTGTCAATGTGCGGCTGTTCCGGGTACAGTTGATTCTGTTGTCCAGTATTCTGTCCGCCTGTGTGACAGCCTTTGCCGGTCCGATTTCCTTTGTGGGAATTGCAGTGCCCCATCTGGTCAAAAGCCTGTTCCGCACCGCAAAGCCTTTGATTGTCATTCCGGGCTGTTTTCTCGGCGGTGCAGTATTCTGTCTGTTTTGTGATCTGCTCGCACGTACTGCTTTTGCCCCCACAGAACTGAGCATCAGCTCTGTCACCGCCATTTTCGGTGCACCAATTGTCATCTGGATGATGCTGCACCGCAGCACACGGAAAGGATAACCCGTCATGAAGGAAGCAATTCTCCACACAGCCGGTCTGGCTGTTGGCTACAATAAAAAAGCGTTAATTCAGGATATTGAAATTTCTGTCCGTCCGGGACAGATTGTCACGTTAATTGGTCCCAATGGTGCGGGAAAATCCACGATTTTAAAGAGCATTACCCGCCAGCTGGATCCCATTGCCGGTACGGTCAATATCCGTGATACTTCCATCCGTCATATCCCGGAGCGAAAGTTTGCCCAAACGGTATCGGTCATGATGACCGGCTGGACCGATCCGGAATGGATGTTATGTGAGGAAGTGGTAGAGTCCGGACGGTTTCCTTATACCGGTCGTTTAGGATTGTTGTCTGCTCATGATCGGGAAAAAGTACAGGAAGCCATGGAGCTGGTACATGTGACAGAACTGGCCCAGCGGAATTTTACGCAAATCAGTGATGGACAGCGGCAGCGGGTGATGCTGGCAAGAGCCATCTGTCAGGAGCCGGATATCCTCATTCTGGATGAGCCTACCTCCTTTCTGGATATCCGCCATAAGCTGGAGCTGCTGTCCCTGTTAAAGGATCTGGTTCGCCAGAAACAGCTGGCTGTCATCATGTCCCTGCATGAAATTGATCTGGCACAGAAAATTTCCGATTATGTGTTATGTATCAAGGGAGACCACATTGACCGCTGCGGCACACCGGAGGAAGTATTCACCTCAGCATATATTCATGAGCTGTACGGTGTCCATCGGGGCAGCTACAACAGCCTGTATGGCTCTCTGGAGCTGGATGCCCCCAAAGGCCAGCCTAAGCTGTTTGTCATTGGCGGCGGCGGATTGGGCATTCCGTTTTACCGGAAACTGCAGCGTGCCGGTATTCCATTTATCGCCGGTATCCTGCATACCAATGATCTGGATTATCCGGTAGCATCCGCACTGGCGGCAGAGGTGGTCACCGAACAGCCCTTTGAGCCTATCCGTGAAGCTGCCATCCGCAGTGCAGAGAAAGCTATGCAGCAGTGTGACGGCGTCCTCTGCTGTCTGGAACAGTTTGGCACACAGAATCAGGGCAACCGTCAGCTTCTGGAACTGGCAAAACAGCAGCATAAACTGTTGACAGAGATCCAATGGGAAGCTATGCTGGAAACAACACCTTAGAAAGGAACTTCTGCATGCTCTCTATCTTTTCTTATGCATGGAATGCCATTGCACCCATCCTGCTGCTGATCCTGCTGGGCTATGTCCTGCGGGTCAAACAGGTATTCCCGGTCAGTTTTTTCCGGACAGTGAACCGGTTTGTCTTTCATTTCAGCTTTCCTGCCCTGATGTTTGTCAACCTGTACGAACTGGACAGCATCCGTGACATTGATTTCCGGCTGGCAGTCTATCTGCTCACCAGCCTGGTCATCATCACCGGTATCAGCATTATTCTGGCAAACTGTGTGACCTCTGTCCGCAACCGCAAAGGGGTACTGATTCAGGCAGGCTTCCGCTCCAATTTTGCCATCATTGGACTTCCATTGGCCGAAGGACTGCAGGGGCCTGCGGGTCTGGCTGTTGCCGCCTCCATGCAGGCACCGACCGTGATTTATTTCAAAGTAGTTTCTGTCCTTGCCCTGACGGTTTATTCCGATGACGCACAGCTGGACACAGGGAAAATTCTGCGGAATATTTTGAAAAATCCCTTGATTCAGGGCTTATCTGCTGGTGTAATTGTATTGATTCTGCGGGAATTTATCCCCTGCCATCCGGATGGCTCTCTGGTTTTCTCCATTTCCGGCACGCTGCCATGGCTGTATACCACGCTGCAGTATCTGGCACGCATTGCCACCCCGGTCAGTCTGATGATGCTTGGCGGACAATTCAGCTTATCCGCCGTCCATGGTATCCGCAAAGAACTGACGGCAGGTGTACTGATGCGTCTGGTGCTTGCACCGGTGCTGGGCTTTGGCATGGCATTTGCGGCAGCACATTTCGGCCTGCTGGAGCTGTCCCCCACATCCATCGGTGTGATGATTGCCGCCTATGGCTCACCCATTGCCATTTCCAGTTCCGTCATGGCACAGGAAATGCATGCGGATGATGTGCTTGCCGGTCAGATTGTGGTCTGGACTTCCCTGCTGAGTATGATTACCATTTTTGTCATGACCGTATTGTTCCGCTCTGTCGGCATGCTGTAATAGAAGTGAAAAACCGGCGCAGTTTCAATCTGCGCCGGTTTTCTGTTTCTTCCATTATTTCGCGTTGGACAGCATCAGCTTGATGCGGTTTTCCTGATTGATACGGGATGCGCCCGGATCATAGTCTACACTGACAATGTTGGCATGGGGATACTGTTCCCGGATTTTCCGGATCATGCCCTTGCCGGCGATATGGTTCGGCAGACAGCCAAAGGGCTGGGTCAGTACGATGTTCGGTACATCCTCCTCAATCAGCTCCACCATTTCCGCGGGAAGCAGCCAGCCTTCGCCCATCTTCACGCCGGGGCTGATGATCTTCTGGGACAGCTTTCGTACCTTGTCAAATTCCATCATCGGACGGAAATGTCCATCCTTCTTGATAATACGGATCATATCCTTCTGTTTGTCCAACAGGAAGCGATATACCGCCTGCATCACGGCTGCGCTCTTAACGGAGCGTCCATACAGCTGGAAGTCAATGATGCCGTTATAGATACAGTACAGACAGAAATCCATCAGACCTGCCAGAACCGGTTCGGTGCCCTCGCCTAACAGGAATTTTTCCAGATTGTTGTTGCCCAGCGGGGAGAATTTGACATAAATCTCGCCCACAATGCCGACCTTTTTCTTGGAACCGAAATCCTGATAGGGAATCTGTGCAAATCGCTTGCAGATCAGGATATACAGCATTTTCACATGACTGTAATGAATGAATTTATCCGCTTCAAAATCCTTGGTAATTTTTCTCACCAGCGCGTCCACAGCCTTGTCACAGTCACCCTTGTTGACCTCATACGGCCGGCACTGGTTATAGATATGCATGATAAAGTCACCCAGCAGTACACCATATGCCACCTGAATGAATGCCTTGGGGGTCAGCTTAAAGCCCGGATTGGCATTCTTCTCCAGTCCGGAGAAGTTCAGGGAAATGACCGGGATATAACCCATGCCATTTTTAATCAATGCTTTGCGCAGCAGATGAATATAATTGGAGGCACGGCAGCCGCCGCCGGTCTGGGTAATCATAACAGCAACCTTATGCAGGTCATATTTGCCCGATTCCAGCGCGTCAATAAACTGGCCGATAACCAGCAATGCCGGATAACAGGTGTCATTATGTACATTTTTCAGACCACATTCTGCAATCTGCGGGCCTTCTGTTTCCAGTACCTCCATGTTGTAACCGTAATTCTTCATGATGGAAGTAATCAGCTTCAGCTGCACCGGCAGCATATTGGGAACCAGAATGGTATAATCCTTTTTCATGTCCTCTGTAAACGGGACATGTGGAAGCTCACGACTTTCCGGCATTGTTTCTTCCCTCCTCTACAGCAGCAATCATACTGCGGATACGAATTTTCGCCGCACCCAGATTGTTGATTTCATCAATTTTCAGCTGGGTATAAATCTTTCCGCCTTCCTCTGTAATGGCACGCATTTCATCTGTCGTAATGGCGTCAATACCACAGCCAAAGGATACCAGCTGGATGATCTGTGCATCCGGCCGCTTTACTGCCCAGTTTGCAGCGGCATACATACGGGAATGATAGGTCCACTGGTTCAGGACATTGACCACCGGCATCTCACCCAGTGGTGCCACAGCATCCTCAGATACAATCACCATGCCATAGGACTGAATCAAGCGGTCAATGCCATGATTGATTTCCGGGTCAATATGATACGGACGGCCTGCCAGAACCGCAATATCCAGTCCATGCTCCTCCGCATAGGCAATTGCCTTTTTGCCCTCTGCCGCAACATCTGCATAATAACGGTCCAGCTCGGAATAAGCTGCCAGTGCGGCTTCCTTTACCATGCGCTTATTGATATGCTTATATTTTTTGGTAAACAGCTCTGTTGCCGACTTGATAAAATCCTTCTGCCGTCCCAGCTCATAGTACGGCATCATGAAGTCCACATCCTTCAGATGGTTCATATTGGCCTTGAGCAGCTCCGGATAGTAGGCAACCACCGGACAATTGTAACAGTTTGCCGTGCGATGCTCATCCAGATTATAGGTCATGCAGGGATAGAAAATGGCATCCACACCCTTGCTGAGCAGATTTTCAATATGTCCATGTATCAGCTTTGCCGGATAGCATACGGTATCCGACGGAATACTGTTCTGTCCCAAAGCATACATGGAGCGGGTGGATACATCAGACAGTACCACCTCAAAGCCCAGCCGGGTCAGGAAGGTATGCCAGAAGGGCAGCAGCTCAAACATATTCAGACCAAAGGGAATGCCCATCCGTGCCACGGCTTTGCCCTGAGGATTTTTATCCCGGTATTCCTGCAGCCGCTGGAGCTTATAGTCATACAGATTCGGCAGCTTAAGCTTGTCACCGCCGCCCAATGGACGCTCACACCGGTTGCCGGAAATAAATTTCCGTCCGCCCGGGAACATGGAAACTGTCAAAGAGCAATGGTTGGTACACAGACCGCACTTGACGGTATTGGAGGTATGGGTAAAGTGCTCCAGCTCCTCCGGAGAAATCAATGTGGAGGTTTCCTTCACATTTGCCTTTGCATGCAATGCGGCACCATAAGCGCCCATCAGACCGGAAATTGCCGGACGGGTGACATTTCTGCCGATTTCAATTTCAAAGGAACGCAGAATCGCGTCATTCAGGAAGGTACCGCCCTGTACCACAATATGCTTGCCCAAATCATCCGGCGAATGGGCACGGATGACCTTATACAGCGCATTTTTCACGACGCTGACAGACAAGCCGGCGGAAATGGCATCAATGCCTGCACCATCCTTCTGTGCCTGCTTGACAGAGGAGTTCATAAATACAGTGCAGCGGGAGCCCAGATCAATCGGATGCTCCGCAAACAAACCCAAACGGCAGAAATCCTCAATGCTGTAACCCATGGAACGGGCAAAGGTTTCAATAAACGAACCACAGCCGGAGGAGCATGCCTCATTGAGGGAAATATTATCAATACAATTGTTGGCAATTTTAAAGCATTTGATGTCCTGACCGCCGATGTCAATGATAAAATCAACATTGGGTTCAAAATGCCGTGCTGCCTTGAAATGTGCCATGGTCTCTACCAGACCGAAATCTACGCCGAAGGCATTGAGAATCAGGGCTTCACCATAACCGGTGACAGCAGAACCGGCAATCGTAATACGGTCTCCGCACAGCTCATACAGCTTCATCAACTGTTCCCGTACTACATCCACCGGATTACCCTTATTGGGGCTGTAATAGTTAAACAGCAGCTGGTTGTCCTCACCGATCAGAACCAGCTTGGTGGTAGTAGAACCGCAGTCAATGCCCAGATAGGCCTTACCGCTGTACATGGTGACATTTTCCCGCATGATATCGCTGGAATTATGCCGCTCACGGAATGCCCGGTATTCTTCTTCATTGCGGAACAGCGGGTCCAGTGTTGCGGTTTTTACCGGCTCACCTGCCGCACGCTCCAGAGTATCCAACAGCTCCTCATAGCTGTATGCTTTGCCATTGGTATCCTTTGCATAGACTGCTGCACCGGCAGCAATCGCATAGGGTGCCAATTCCGGAAAATGGGCATGCTCATCCGCCAGCTTCAGGGTTTCCTGGAACCGTTTCTGCAGACCCTTAAAGAAAAACAGCGGGCCGCCCAGGAACAGGACATCACCTTCAATATCGCGGCCCTGTGCCAGACCTGCCACAGTCTGATTGACAACAGCCTGGAAAATGGAAGCTGCCACATCTTCCTTGCGTGCGCCTTCATTCAGCAGCGGCTGGATATCACTTTTGGCAAATACGCCGCAGCGGGAGGCAATGGTATAAATCCGTTCTGCATGGAGGGACAGACGATCCAGCTCATTGGGCTGAACATCCAGCAGAACTGCCATCTGGTCGATGAACGCGCCGGTACCGCCTGCACAGGAACCATTCATGCGTTCCTCCAGCTGTCCGGTGAGGAAAACAATCTTGGCATCCTCGCCGCCCAGCTCAATGACCACATCTGCCTTCGGCACAAAGGTGCCTACACATTTCCGGGTTGCAAATACCTCCTGCACAAAATCAACGCCACTGGCCCTGGCTACGCCAAGACCTGCCGATCCGGTGATTGCCGCCTGGATAGATGCGGTTCCAATGACTTTTTTCGCATCCCGGAGCATTTCACAGGCCTTTTCACGTACCTTGGAAAAATGACGTTCGTACTTCTGATACAGAATTTCCAGACAGCCGGTTTTCTCATTTTCACCGGCTGCCACCATTTTTACGGTTGTCGAACCAATATCAATTCCTAAATACACATTCATAAAATAACCTTTTTCCCTGCAGCCCCGGCCACTGGTCAGACCTGCACGCCAAATTCAATCAAAATAAGAAATCATTAACACCATATTAATCATTTTTACAGAAATAGTCAACATTTCTGCGGTGTGTTCCATATAAAATCAGATATCTTTACAAAATTGAAACACCTTCGACACAATTCTGAGAACCGTTTGCATAAACGACAGAAGAAGGCTGACAGTCTCGAACTGCCAGCCTCAACATACGCTGTGTATAACAATTAGTCCTGCAGCTTGGAACGATCCAGCTTGCCGTTTTCATTCATCGGAAGGGAATCAATGATGCGGACAATACCCGGAATCATATGGGACGGCAGATGGTTTCGCGCTGCTGCACGAATCTGTCCCGGTGTCATTTCCCGGTTAATGGTCACATATGCCACCAGATTGCCGTAACGTTCCACAACGCCGCAGCCGGTAACACCCTTGATACGTGTCATGCTGTTTTCCACATCGCCAGGCTCCATACGGTTGCCCTTTACCTTAATCATACCGTTCATACGGTTGTTCCAGAACAGATATTTGCCATCCTCTGTCTTAAAGCCAATATCACCGGTATGATATGCCCGTTCGCCATCCAGCTCACAATATCCACCCGGAATGCCGCTGCGATAGCCTGCGGTAATGCTGTCACCCACAAGGATAATTTCGCCTTCCTCGCCGTTGGGAACCTCAGCATCATTCTTCATAATGCGGATTTTTACTGCAGCGGTATCC
>CAMBYS010000002.1 GCA_945872165.1 uncultured Clostridia bacterium
TGCGTTGGGAATCAGCGTGTCAAGATTGACGCTGAAGGATGGGAATAGGGATGCGATGCTCGCACCAACCAGCATCAGGATTTCAGACAGGACACCGAAGCCGAGATACGCGAGGAAAGCGAAGCCCAGACGGTGCTTGTTGGCGAGAGAGCCCATAGACAGGCACGCATAGATATGCATGCAGAAGTTTGCGGTATAAATGATGCCGAGCACAATTGCCAGCAGTGGGACAAAGATCAGATGAATGCTGTATTCCTGCCACAGAGTATGCATCCCGGAAGCCAGCTGCAGCCGGAGCATGGTCAGACCCGCAGAGGTGATTTCGGAAAGCATAATCGGAACCATTAGCGCAAACAGGGAAATGCCGCACACGATGGTGGTGAAAAGCATCCACAGGGAGGATGTAATGCACTTGGCCCAGATCAGCTGGGAGGAGCGTACCGGAAGGGTGAACATCAGATAGCCCTCATCACCCAGCAGGTTTTTGTAAAACCGGCTGATCATATAGGCAAAGGTCAGAATGCACACGGCGAACAGTGCCAGAATGTACACCGTCAGCAGTACGCCAAAGGGGGCGCTGATGGTATCCATGGAATTGGTCAGCAGCATGCAGACACCGTTGATGATGGACAGCAGCAGGATGACTGCGTAGGCCGGAAGGAAAATCCGGCGGGTGGATTTAAATTCATATCCAATCAGCTTGTTCAGCATGCGAACACCTCCCGGAACAGTGCGTCAACAGATTTGCCATATTCCTCACGGATATCATCCACGGTCTTATGCAGGGTAATCTGTCCCTGATGGAGGAAAATGACATCGTCCAGTACCTTTTCAATATCCGAAATCAGATGGGTGGAAATGACAACGGTACTGTTTTCGTTATAATTGGTCAAAATCGTATTGAGAATATAATCCCGGGCAGCGGGGTCAACACCGCCAATCGGTTCATCCAGCAGGTACAGGTCAGCTTCACGGCTCATGACCACAGCCAGCTGGATTTTTTCTTTGGTTCCCTTGGACATGGTTTTGAGGGAATCCTTGGGGCTGATGCCCAGACGGGTCAGCATATCCGCTGCCTTATCCAGATTGAAATCCTCATAAAAATTGGAAAAGAATTTCAACAGGTCATCTGCGGTCATCCAGTCGCTCAGATAGGTACGTTCCGGCAGATAGGAGACCTGGGCATGGGTGATGGGACCGGGCAGATTGCCTGCAATGCGGATTTCACCGGCAGTGGGGGTGAGCAGGCCATTGGCCAGCTTAATCAGAGTGGATTTGCCGCTGCCATTGGGACCCAGCAGACCCACAATGCGTCCACGCTCCAGGGCAAAGGTCACATCCCGCAGGGCATCCTTTTTACCATAGGATTTGCATAATCCGGTACACTGTAAAATCGGTTCGCTCATTTCTCTTCCTCCTTTTCTGCCTGACGAATCAGTTCAATGGTTTCCTCGGTGGAATATCCCATGTCCTTCATGGAGGACAGAAATGCCTGAATCTGTTCCATAGCCAGTTCCTTTCTCTTTTGTGTGATGTTTGCAAATTGATCGGTGACAAACCGTCCTGCGGTGCGCTGGGAATACAGCAGACCGGAACGCTCCAGCTCGGACAGGGCACGCTGCATGGTGTTCGGATTGACACCTGCCTGTGCCGCCAGCTCACGGACGGAGGGCAGTCTGCTGCCTGCCGGCAGTGCACCGGAGGTGATGGCCAGTGTGATGGTGTCCATCAGCTGCAGGTAAATCGGACGGTTATCTGATAAATTCCACTGCATGGTTCTCCTCCTTTGTTTTGAATTATTGTACTAATTGATTGATACAATAATACAACGATACAATACAGATGTCAAGAGGAAAATAAAAATTTTTTTCCACAGCCGGTCAATTCGTTGCGGTAGACAACGGGGAAATGTACCCTATTATAATGCCTGTGAGCTGCAAAAATTGAAACCATAAGGGAGGTATGCCTTTGGCGCAAGCAAAAAACAGCCGCAGACGGAAAAAAACACACAATGATGTGGTACGGGATATCCTGTGTGAGCATTCCCCGGAAGCGGCGCAGTGCCTGTGTGACATGCTGGAGGATGATTCCCTCAGCGGAACCGCAAGAGCAGGTGTTGCAAAGGAAATCCTGGAACGGGCTGTGGGAAAGGGACAGCTTTCCGTACCGGAGACAGAGGACAAACCGGAGTCAGCCTTTGAGCTGATTCTCCGGGTGGTGGAATGATGGAGCTTTCGGTTACCCGCAGGCAGCTGGAATTTATCCGTTCCACCGCCATGGAAACCCTGTTCGGCGGTGCGGCAGGCGGTGGGAAAAGCTATGCACAGCTGATTGACGCATTGATTTATGCTCTGACCTATCCGGCATCCCGCCAGCTGATTTTGAGAAGAACCCTGCCGGAGCTCAAACGCTCCCTGATTCAGGTTTCCCTGACCCTATATCCCCAGGAGGTGGGAAGCTATGGGGAAACCAGCCATTTATGGACATTCCGCAACAAATCCACCATTGAATTTGGCTACTGCGACAGCGAAAATGATGTGACCCGGTACCAGAGTGCCGAATATGATGTGATCCGGTTTGATGAGCTGACTCATTTTACCAAATTCCAGTTTACCTATATGTTGTCTCGTATCCGTGGCACGAATGCCTATCCCAAACAGGTAAAATCCTCCACCAATCCGGGCGGTGTGGGTCACAGCTGGGTCAAGGCACGGTATATTGATGTGCTGATTCCCGGTGAGGAATCGGATGGAAAATTATTTCTTCCCGCCAAAGTGCAGGACAACACCTTCCTGATGCAAAAGGATCCCGGCTATGTCAAACGGCTGGAAATGCTGGATGAGCGGAGCCGCAAAGCCCTGCTGTATGGACAGTGGGATCTGTTTGAAGGTCAGTATTTCTGTGAATTTTCCCCGGAGCTGCATGTTTGCCCGCCACCGGAATTCCCCAGCTGGTGGAAACGGTATCTTGCCATTGATTATGGTCTGGATATGCTGGCGGCTTTGTGGATTGCCCTGTCTCCGGACGGTACCGCCTGGGTGTATCGGGAGGTATACCAGTCCGGTTTGATTATTTCCGAGGCGGCGGAGGCAATCTGCCGTGCGGAAACCGGTGATGAGGTGATTTTCCAGCGGCTGGCACCGCCGGATTTATTCAACCGGCGGCAGGAAACCGGACGTTCCGCTGTGGATATCTTTGCCGAAGCCGGATTGTTTTTCGACAAGGCCATGGGGGAACGGATTGCCGGCTGGTATGCCGTCAAAGAATACCTTCGACCGTTTACCGATGAGCAGGGCATTCTGACGGCAAAGCTGAAAATCAGCCCGGTGTGTAAAAATCTCATCCGTACCTTGCCCATGCTGGCGGCGGATGAAAAAAATCCCAATGATACGGCGAACCATCCCCATGAGCTGACCCATGCGCCGGATGCTCTGCGGTATTTTGCCGCTACCATCCAGCCCCAGGGACAGGCATGGAAGCCGGGACAGTCTGACGGCGATATGGACGCCTTTCTGTCCTATCAACGATAAGGAGGAAGCGATGGAATATGTAATTTGCTGTCTGTGCAGTCTGCTGTGCTTTGCCTGCGGCGTATGGGCAGCCAGAGGAATCCCCCATTTGCCGCGGCGGAAGAACAAACAGGAACCTCTCCGTCCCACTGATGCGGAGGATGCACTGAGCCGGGATATTGCGGCGCTGCTGGCATATACCGGTCCGGGAAAGGAGGAGGAAGATGCGGACAGCTGACGCGGTATGGAAGGAATACCAGCGGGGTGTGGATTATAACAACCGGATTGGCCTGTATGACCGGGTCAAAACCAATGAAAATTTCTTTATCGGACGGCAGTGGGAAGGATTGAATGTCACCACATTGGACCCGTTGATTTTCAATGTACTGCGGCGTGTGGTCAATCTATTCATTTCTATGCTGGTATCGGATGATATCGCTGTGACCACGCAGCCGTTTCAATCAGCACCGGATAAAGAAACCATGCAGAAGGTGATTGATCGTGCTGTGGCATCGGTGATTGAACGTGCCGGCATGAAAAGCAAAAACCGTTATATGCTGCGCAATGCCTGTGTGGATGGGGATGGATGCTTTTATATCCGTTTTGACCCGGATCGGGAAAGCGGCCAGCCCATTGCCGGGGATATTGAAGTGGATCTCATTGAAAATACCGATATCTTTTTTGGCAATCCTGCAGTAGATGAGGTACAGCGTCAGCCCTATCTCATCATTTCCATGCGCCGGTCAGTGGACAGTGTCCGGCAGGAAGCCATGGCCCGGGGATTAAGCCGCAGTGAAGCGGAAAATATCCAGCCGGACAGCCTGCTGGAGCCTCAGTATGATCCCCAGACCGAGGACACCGACAACATGGTGACAGTACTGCTGCGTATGGAACGCACCAAAGATGGCATTGCCTTTTTCAAGTGCACCCGGAATACCGTTATCATGCCGGAGACAGTGACACCGTACCGGCTGTATCCGGTGGCATATATGAGCTGGATGAAGGTGAAAAACTGCTTCCATGGCGAGGCACCGGTGACCGAAGCCATTCCCAACCAGATTGCCATTAACAAGCTGTATTCCATGTATGTGCAGTGCATCAAGCATGTGGCATTCCCCAAGATCATCTATGACATGACCCGGTTCCCCTCCGGCTATTCTTCCGATGTAGGAAAAGCCATCGGCATGCGGGGCAATCCCAATGAAGCTATTGTCACGGCATTCCAGGCACCGGACATTTCCGCACAGGTCATGCCGCTGCTGGAGCAGATGATTAAGGATACCATGGAGCTGATGGGTGCGTCCGATGCGACCCTTGGCAATGTCAAGCCGGACAATACCTCCGCGATTGTGACGGTACAAAAGGCAACCATTGCGCCGCTGGAGCTGGTAAAAATGGAATTTTACCGCTTTGTGGAGGATACGGTACGGATTTTTGTGGATTTAATGCGTGTCCATTACGGTACCAGAACGGTTTGCATTACCGATGATACCGGAGAAGAAACGGCAGTATCCTTTGATTTTGACACACTGGATACCGCCACACTGGAACTGAATGTAGAGGTAGGCTCCAGTTCCTACTGGTCAGAGACCATGCAGACCATGACCAATGACAATCTGCTGGCCCGGGGCATTATCACAGACCCGATTCTGTATGTGGAAAATATCCCGGACAACCAGATTCGCGGCAAGGCCCGCCTGCTGCGTGCTCTGCGGGAACAGAAGGAAAGCGGACAGATGACCGAAATCCAGCCCCGGAAGAATGTGGAAACACAGCAGACAACCCAGCAGTAAAACAATGACACAAGGGCTCCTGCTGATGCGGGAGCAGGAAACAACAGAAAGGAGGCTGCTTTTTTATGCAGAACAAAACCAATGCGGCGCCGGAAACCGGTGCGCCGAAGGACATGCCGCTGAGGGACAGTGAGGAACAGACCTATGCGGTCAATGTGGATGGCCAGACCATGGAGCTGACACTGGAACAGCTGATTGCAGCGGCAGAACAGGGACTGTCCAAGGCCAATGCCGCCGCATATCGTGGACAGGCAGCGGAAAATATGCCGGGCGGCAATGTTTATCAGGCATTTCTGGAGGAATATCCGGAAATTCAGCCGGATGAAATCCCGCCGGAGGTGTGGGATAACGCAAACCGTTCCGGTGACCTGCTGGGCGCATATCGCGTTTATGAGCTGCACAAGCTGCGCAAGGAGCTGGAAGAACTGAAAAAGAATGCGGAAAACCGTAAACTGGATGTGGGTTCGGCACGCTCCGACGGGGAAAACAACATCACAGATCCCATCATTCTCGCACTGATGGGAAAGGGCTAAGGAGGTAAATAGATATGGCAGTAAATCTTGCGACAAAATATTCCAGTCAGATTGCAGAAGTCTTTACAGCAGGTTCCTTTGTCAAGGGGAAAACTTCCACAACCTTTGACCTGACCGGTGTCAAGACCCTGAAGGTATATACCCCGGTGACCGTACCGGAGGTGGATTACACCCGTGAGGGTATGACACGCTATGGCACCGTGACAGAAATGCAGGACATTGTGCAGGAGCTCAAGATGACACAGGATAAGGCGTTTACGCTGACCATTGACAAGGGCAATTATCTGGATCAGAACATGAGCAAAAAGGCGGCAGATATGCTGCGTCTGCAGATCAATGAACAGTCCACACCGGCGGCAGACAAGTATGCCCTCAGACGGTTTGCCATGATGGCAGGTACCATTGCTACTGTGGATGAAGCACCCTCCAAGGACACCATTGTGGAGCTGATTTCCACCGGTGCCCAGGTGCTGGACGATAATCTGGTACCGGAAAGTGACCGTTATGTCTATGTGACCAGCGAGGTATACAAAATGATCCGCCTGTCTCCGGAATTTACCGGACTGGAGGGTCTGGGTGTGAAGTCCATTGGAAAGGGCGTATGCGGTGAGATTTCCGGCCTGAACATCGTGCGTGTGCCGAAGAGCTATATGCCGGAGGGCTGCTACTTTATCATCACCCATAAAAATTCCGTGCTGATGCCCTATAAGATTTCTGACGCAAAGGTGCACAATGACCCGGTAGGCGTTTCCGGCGCACTGATTGAAGGCAGACATTATTATGATGCCTTTGTACTGGGTGCCAAGTGTACCGGTGTGTATGCACTGGTGCTGGCAAAGAATAAGCTGGCAGCACCGACCATCAGTATTTCCAGCCTGAAGGCAACGGTAACGGCACCCTCCGGTGCAGAAGAGGTGCGCTATACTGTGGATGGCACTGATCCTCGTTATTCCGACAGTGCAAAGGTGTATGCCGCACCGGTTACACTGACGGCGGGTACCACCATCCGCACGGCAGCATTTGCCGCAGGCAAGTTTACCTCTGATCTGGCAGAGGCTTCCTGCTGAACCAGTCAGGCAGCGGCGGGCGCGTGATGCGCCCGCCCGCTGTGTATACACGGCATGTTTCCCATTGAAAGGAGGAAAAACAATGACTGGCAGACAGCTGTATGAACAGGCCCTGGTGCTTCTGGGGCTGGAGGCGGAAAATGTGCCGCATCTGGAAGAAATGGCGCCTGGCTGTATCAACCAGATGCTGTATGACCGCAATTATGAGCAGAATGCGCTGCTGCGTGCACAGGGGGATGAAGCTGCCCTGACAGGCTGTGTTCCCGCAGCAGGGCTGGACAGTCTGGAGGAGGAAATTCCCTATGACGAACGGTTTGTACAGGAATGCTTCCCCTATGGACTGGCAGCCCTGCTGATTGCGGAGGATGACCGCACCATGTTCAACTGGTTGATCAGTGAATATCAGCAGCATGCGGCGTATTATGCGCCGTGTACCGAAACCATCATCCGTGGAATGGAGGAATGAGCATGGTATATCAGTTCCCGGATGCGGAGCCCATACAGGAGCTGACAGTGGAACGGTTTGCCGGTGTGGATTTTGCCAACCATCCTACCAAGGTGGACTGGTCCCGTTCTCCGGATGCCTGCAATATGATCGCCAATGAAACCTATTTTCCGGTAAAGCGCACCGGATACCGGTGCAGGGCGCAGTTTGACGGTGCCATTTATGGACTGCACCGGCTGGATGAGGATGTGCTGTGCCATGCGGGCACACATCTGTGGCGGCTGAAGCAGGATGGCACCACGGAACTGCTGTATTCTGATATGCATGAAGCACCCTCCACCTCCTTCCTGATGAATGGAAAGCTGTGGATGCTGGATGGAAAAACCTATCTGGTATATGACGGCAGTACGGCAAGACCGGTGCGGGAGGTAGCTTTTATTCCCACCACCACCATCGGCAGTCCGCCGGGTGGCGGCGGCACCAGTCTGGAAGCAGTCAACCTGCTGACACCCTGGCGTATCAATACCTTTGTAGGTGACGGCACCAGCAAGGTATTTCAGCTGGACAGTACCTTTATTGATCTGGATGATGTGGTATGTGAAGGCTATGAGGTGGATCATGTGGACACTGCCAGCGGCAAGGTGACATTGAAAACCGCACCGCCGGATGCCGGCGGACTGGCCAATGTGCGTATCCGGTTTGCCAAGACCACCGAACATATTGATATCAATGCCTGCCGGATTTACGGTCTGTACGGCGGTAAAAATGATACCCGTGTCTTTGTCTCCGGCAATCCGGAAGCGCCGAATTGTGACTGGCAGTCCGGTTTATATGACCCGACCTATTTCCCGGATACCGGGTATACCAAAATCGGCTCGGATGCATCGGATATCATCGGATATGTCCGGCAGTATGATACCCAGATTGTATTGAAATCCGATGGACAGGATGCCAAACAATATCTGCGCACCTTCCAGCTGGATGCCAATGACAAGCCCACCTATCCATTGAAGCAAGGCGCTGAGGCGGCGGGCGCCATCAGCCCTTATGCCATTGATGTGCTGGACGGCACGCCATATTATCTGTCTGCCCAGGGTGTGATGGGCATTTATGGCACCTATGTCACGGAATACCGTACCATTGCCGGTGTTTCCCAGCGCATCAATCCCCGGCTGCTGCAGGAACCGCTGGATCAGGCGGTGGCCTGTGTTTGGGATGGAAAATATTATCTGGCTGTTGGCGGGCATTGTTATGTGGCAGACAGCCGGCAGATGGAAAACAATATCCCGGAATGGTACTATTGGGACAATATTCCTGCTCTCTGTTTTCTGGCAGATGCGGATACCAGCGGCAATCTGTGGTTTGGCACGGCAGACGGAAGGGTGTGCACCTTCTGCCATGTGGACGATGTGGATGCCTATTCCGATGACGGAGCTCCCATTGCCGCACGCTGGGTGACGCCATTGTCTCCGTTGGGAGCATGGGAAAAGGGGAAAACCATCCTGGCCTGTCAGGCAGCTTTGAT
The DNA here is from genome assembly GCA_945872165.1 of uncultured Clostridia bacterium. Classification (GTDB taxonomy): domain Bacteria; phylum Bacillota; class Clostridia; order Oscillospirales; family Butyricicoccaceae; genus Butyricicoccus_A. The sequence continues at coordinate 8,873 of CAMBYS010000002.1, forward strand.
GCCCTATGGATATTCCGGCGCAGAGCTGTGGTATCGCACGGAAAAACTGCATGCCTGGGTGAAAACCGTGGTATTTTCCCAGTTTTCCTTTGCACATATGGATTTTTCCCGGTTTTCCTTCCGTTCCACGGCGGCATCTTATCCGGCAGATGTCCGCCGGCGCATCCGACGGGCCTATCAGTTCCAACTGATTGTGAAAAATGAACAGGAGGGTGAGCCCTTTGGATTGCTGGGCATGACCATACGGTATATTGTGCGCAGGGATGTACGCCGGATCTGAGGAGGTAACAGCATAAAATGGCAACGATTAATATTGACGAATTATACCGCGCAGCGGAAACCAGCAGGCTCAATGCCTTTCAGACCGCGCAGCAGGAAAGTCTGGACCGGCTGCAGGGAAACCTGCGGGATATTGGGGAAACCCATCGCAGCAATGTGACACAGGCCCAGACAGCGGCACGGATTTCTGCCCTGGGACAGGAGGAAAAGCTGGCGGCAGCAGGACTCAGCGGCGGCAATGCCTATGCAGCGCCTACCAGCGGATATACCGAAAGCTCCCGGGTGGCAGCGGACAATACCCTGCGCAGCAATCTGAATACCCTGTCTGTGGAACGGCTGAAGGCGGAACAGGAGGCACGCAATACCAGTGCTTCGGAAATTTCCCAGGCAACACAGGACTATCACAATGGACTGGCTTCCATTCAGCTGCAGAAAGCACAGGCGAAAATTTCTCAGTACAATGAGGACAGGAATTATAATTATAATGTGAAAAAGACCGCATATGAACAGGCCATGGAACGTTGGAAAACCTATGGCGTTGTGCTTCCGGCAGATGCCTCGATTCTGGGCGTCAAGGCTGGAACACGCACGGCCAGCAGTGCCTATGACAATGCAAGGCTTGCATTGGATCGCTGGAAAGCCACGTTATAAGCAAAAAAAATCCCGCAGACATCCAATCTGCGGGATTTCATATATCACATAATGTTATGCCTTTTTCTTGTCACCCATAACGATTTTCAGCAGGATTGGGGTAATCAGGGTTGTGACAATAACAACCAGAATCACCGGACCGAACAAGCTGTCCGGTACCAGACCAAATGCGGCACCCTTCTGGGCAACGATCAGAGCAACTTCACCACGGGATACCATGCCGATACCAACCGACAGGGCTTCATGGTTTGTGAATTTGAACAGCTTCGCACCCAGTGCACAGCCGATAATCTTGGAAAGGATAGCAACAACCAGCAGCAGCAGTGCGAACACCAGCAGGCTGACGGTCAGACCGCTCAGGTCAGTTTTCAGACCTACACTGGCAAAGAATACCGGGGAAAACAGCATATAAGCACAGATGGTAATTTTCTGGCTGATATAATCACGGACGCCGGACAGGTTGCAGAGCAGAAGGCCGGCAAAATATGCGCCGGTGATATCTGCAACACCGAAAAAGGTTTCAGAGCAATAGGAGAGAATGAAGCAGAATGCCAGGCCATAAATGGCAACACGGCGGTGCATCTTATCGTTGAAAGCCTTGTTCAGATGCTTGAAGTATTTGTAGACCACAAAGCCCACAACGGCAATAAACACAAAGAACAGGACAATTTTAATCAGGACAGTCAGAATCTGGACATCCGGATTGGTGAAGCTGGATACGATCGTCAGGGCGATGATACCCAGGATATCGTCGATGACAGCAGCACCGAGAATGGTAACACCCACCTTGCCCTGCAGTTTTCCCATCTCAAGCAGCGTTTCAACTGTGATGCTCACAGAGGTAGCAGTCAGGATAACGCCGACAAAGATAGCCTTTAACAGATGCTGGGGATCTCCTTCACCGTTGAACCACACGAGGTACAGGGCAGCACCGCCGAGAAGCGGAACAATAACACCTACCATGGCGATGACAAAGGAGGCAACACCGGTTTTTTTCAGCTCCTGCAGGTCGGTTCCCAGACCGGCAGAAAACATCAGCATGATAACACCGATTTCAGAAAGAACGGTAATGACACTGTCTTCCGTAACAAGGTTCAGAACGGAAGGTCCGAGAATGAGGCCTGCGAGCAGTGCGCCTACAACCTGCGGCATGTTGACTTTGCCGGAAGCAAGGCCCAGCACCTTCGTGGACAGAAGGATAATTGCCAGAACCAGCAGGAAAGTATAGTTTTCCATAGTTTACACCTTCTATAAATATATTATTTGTGCAGAGCGGGAAATGTGACCGGATCATCCGTAAAAAATCCATAAGGCTCCTGATCCACACTGCGACTGTATTATACATGCTTTTCCTTGTCAAAACAAGATAAAAAACGCATAGATTTTGCTAGGATTTGGTATAAAACGAGAGAAAGTTGAACAAGGACAAAGGATAGTATCTCCATCATGGGGGCAAAGAAAAAAGACCCGGTAAGCAAATACCAGGTCTTTCTTGCATGTAGTTTGCCGGATTACTCCTGGGAGATTGCACCCATCGGGCAGGAACCAGCGCAGGAACCGCATTCGATGCAGGAACCAGCGTCGATTACGTACTGACCATCACCCTCGGAGATTGCGCCTACCGGACACTCGCCAGCGCAGGAACCACAGCTGATGCAAGCACTGCTGATAGTATAAGCCATAAAAGTAACACCTCCTGTTTCAAATTCTACTCTATTGTATCACAAAGTCTAAAAAAAACAACTCCCCAAAAGCAAAAAACCGATCCATTTTGGCAAGTCAAAAAATTACCCGGGAAATGACCAAAAACACGTCTAAAAAGGAAGGAATTGGGTAAAGATGAAGAAAGGAGCAAAGGAAAGTGAGGGAGTGGAATGGAATTTCAGGGACCGTTTGACCGGAACGCAAAGCGTGTACTGGAAACATCGGCACGGCGTGCCGGATTGCTGGGAAAGAATACCGTAGGAACGGAACATCTGCTGCTGGGCCTTGCAGCAAGACGAAGCTCTGCTGCCGGCAGAATCCTGACCCAGGCCGGTGTCAGCAGCTGGCGGGGATTGTATTATACAGCAAAACTTACCGGGACAGGCATGCCGCGGCAGAAGCCCCAGCATATCAGCCGGAATTTACAGCTGGTATTGCGGCAGGCTGCCGGTGCCGCCGGAAACGGCACGGCGGGAGAAAATCATCTGCTGTGTGCATTGATCAGCTGCCGCAAATGTACGGCACGGCGGGTTATGGAAGAAATGGAAGCGGATATCCCGTCATTGGAACGGCAGACCGGTATTTCTGTGGCACAGGAGCCGGCAGGCTGGCGTTCCATGGCACGGCTGGCATCCACCTCTACGCTGGATCGGTATACCACGGATTTGACAGAGCTGGCACGAAACGGCAGGCTGGACCCGGTCATTGGACGGGAGGAAGAATTATTTCGGCTGATTACCATTTTACAGCGCCGGACCAAAAATAATCCGGTGCTGTTGGGTGATCCGGGCGTAGGCAAAACCGCCGTGGCGGAAGCATTGGCACTGGCAATTGCCAATGGGCAAGTGCCGGAGGAGCTGCGGGATGCCAGACTGGTGTCACTGGATATGGCAAGCCTGATTTCCGGAACCAAATACCGGGGCGAATTTGAGGAACGATTAAAAAATATTGTGCGGGAGCTGAGTGCTTCCCATCATATCATTGCCTTTATTGACGAAGTGCACACACTGGTGGGGGCAGGCTCTGCGGAAGGTGCCATTGATGCCTCCAATTTGCTCAAGCCTGCACTGGCCCGGGGAGAAATCCGTTTGATTGGCACCACAACCACAGCGGAATATCATAAAACCATTGAAAAGGATGCGGCACTGGAACGGCGGTTTCAGCGCATTGATGTCTCTGAACCGGATGAAGCTGGTGCGGAGGAAATTCTGCGGGGGATTGCGCCGCGGTATGAACAGCATCATCATGTGCACATTCGTGGGGATGCCCTGCATGCAGCGGTAAGTATTTCTGTGCGTATCAGTCCGGAACGGCATCTGCCGGATAAGGCAATTGATCTGCTGGATGAGACCTGTGCCGCCGTGCATCTGGAGGGCGGTACAGAGGTAACTGCCCGGGAGATTGCCCGGGCAGCCAAACGGTTTGATGGGTTTTCCGCCGTGGCGGAGGGCAATACGGCACAGCGGCTGCTGCAGCTGGAACAGGAGCTGAGCCGGACGGTCATCGGACAGGATGATGCGGTCAAAGCCATCTGCCGGGCAGTCCGCCGTGGCGGAGCCGGTCTGCGGGATGAAGCCCGTCCGGTGGCCGCTTTGCTGCTCACCGGTTCCACCGGTGTGGGAAAAACCTCGGTATGCACAGCACTGGCACAGGCTTTGTTCGGCAGAGATGGACTCATCCGTATTGACCTGTCGGAATACCAGCAGTCACAGGATGTCTCCCGGCTCATCGGTGCACCGCCCGGGTACAAAGGCTATGGTGACGGCGGACAGCTGACGGAAAAAATCCGCAGGCGTCCCCGTTCCCTGGTACTGTTTGACGAGGTGGAAAAAGCCCATCCGGATGTGCTGCGTCTGCTGCTGCGTTTGCTGGAGGATGGCAGGCTGACAGATTCCGAGGGCAGAAGTGCGGATTTCCGCCATGCAGTCATCGTACTGACCTCCAATCTGGGCAGCGGACGGCAGGGAAGAAAGGTAGGCTTTTCTTCCCAGGAGAATCCCCGGCAGGAGCAGGCAGAGGAAGAAGCAAGACGGGTGCTGCAGCCGGAGCTGGCGGCGCGTCTGGATGACATTATCGTTTTTTCGCCCCTAACCCAGGCGGAATGCAGGGCAATTGCCGCTCAGGAGCTGACCCGGCTGGCAAACCGTTGTCTGGCAAGAGGAACCCGGCTGACCTGGGATGCCCGGACCGAGGAACTGCTGGGTGTTGTGGATGTGAACCGGGGAGCACGGGCAGTGCGTGACGCAGTGGCACGGAAGGTGACCGATCCGTTGGCAGGATTGCTGTTGTCCGGCGGAGCAGGGCAGCAGGTGGAACTGCGGGTGGAAAATGGAACCATTGCCCTGCTGGTCAGCCAGAGTGCAACCACCTGCGGGGCATGAATCATAGCGATATCCTATGTATGGTTCGCTATACCAGCATCTGGACTTAAATTCCTGCTTTTGTTGAAACTGGCGGTTGACAACAACTTTTAACAGAGGTAAAATAAATAACATCTATAGACAAACAGCGTTGATGGGAATAGACAGACTGCAATCGGCAGGCCTGCAGAGAGTGGATGCAATAGCTGGGAGCATCCATGGCAGCGGCAGTTCTGTACACCGGTCCCGGAGCTTCGCAGGGGAAAACCAAGTATTCTGCGACGGAGTCCGCACGTTACAGCGGAAAATGTGCGGGTACAGTTTTTTGCTGTGCCAAGCAGGGTGGAACCGTGAGATGCATTGTCATCCCACCCCTGATTCTGGTCAGGGGTGGGATTTTTTTTCTGCCCCGTGAAAATAAGGAGGAATTTTTCATGGCAGACAATCAGTATACGTTTGAAAATGAGCAGTATCGCAAAACATACTGGCATACCTGCTCCCATATCCTGGCACAGGCTGTCAAGCGCCTGTACCCGGAGGTAAAGCTGGCAATCGGTCCGTCGATTGACAACGGCTTCTATTATGACTTGGATTCTCCATTTCCGTTCACCCCGGAGATCATGGAGCAGATCGAGGCAGAAATGCGCAAAATCTGCAAGGAAAAGCTCAAGATGGAGCGTTTTGAGCTGCCCCGGGCGGAAGCACTGGAGCTGATGAAGGATGAGCCGTATAAGATTGAGCTCATCAATGACCTGCCGGAGGACGAGGTCATCTCGTTCTATAAGCAGGGCGAATTTACCGACCTGTGCGCCGGTCCGCATCTGGATTCCACCGGACGCATCAAGGGCAATGCCATCAAGCTGACCGCATGTAATGCAGCATACTGGCGCGGCGATTCCAGCCGTGAAACCCTGCAGCGTATTTACGGCATTGCGTTCCCGAAGAAGGATCAGCTGGATGAATATCTGGCAAAGGTGGAAGAGGCAAAGAAACGTGACCACAACAGACTGGGTCGTGAGCTGGAATACTTTACCACAGTAGATACCATCGGTCAGGGCCTGCCGGTGATTCTGCCGAAGGGTGCCCGTGTCATCCAGCAGCTGCAGCGCTGGGTAGAAGACGTGGAGCAGGCACATGGCTATCTGCTGACCAAGACGCCGCTGTTTGCCAAGCGTGAATTCTTTAAGATTTCCGGTCACTGGGATCATTATCTTGACGGTATGTTCATCATGGGCGATCCATATGATGAGACAAAGGAATGCTTTGCCCTGCGTCCGATGACCTGTCCGTTCCAGTATCAGGTCTATCTGAACCGTGCCCGTTCCTATCGTGACCTGCCGATGCGCATGGGTGAGACCTCCACCCTGTTCCGCAATGAGGATTCCGGTGAAATGCATGGTCTGATCCGTGTCCGCCAGTTCACCATTTCCGAGGGACACAATGTGGTTCGCCCGGATCAGCTGGAGGAAGAATTTAAGGATTGTCTGGAGCTGGCAAAGTATATGCTGGATACCGTCGGTCTGCTGGAGGACTGCACCTTCCGTTTCTCCAAGTGGGACCCGGCAAACCCGAACAATAAGTATGAGGGCACCGCAGAGCAGTGGGAGGTTGCACAGGCAACCATGGCACAGATTCTGGATGACCTTGGCGTGGAATATGAAGTTGGCATTGATGAGGCAGCATTCTATGGTCCGAAGCTGGACATTCAGTATAAGAATGTACATGGCAAGGAGGACACGCTGGTTACCATCCAGATTGACATGTTGCTGGCAGAGCGCTTCGGCATGTATTATACGGATACCGATGGCGAGAAGAAGATCCCGTATATCCTGCACAGAACCTCTCTGGGCTGCTACGAGCGCACCCTGGCATATCTGATTGAAAAGTATGCAGGCTCTCTGCCCACTTGGATGGCACCGGAACAGGTACGTGTTCTGCCGGTTACCGACCGTGCTGCGGATTATGCAGATGAGATTACCGCAAAGCTGCGGGCAAAGGGCTTCCGTGTGGAAGTTGACCATCGCTCGGAGAAGCTGGGCTACAAGATCCGTGAGGGTCGCAACGAGCGCATCCCGTACCTGCTGATTGTAGGTGATAAGGATCTGGAAAACAACACCGTATCCCCGCGCCATCGTGCGGAAGGTGATCTGGGTGCCATGTCCTATGAGGAATTTGAAGCAATGCTGACTGAGGTTGTGGCAACCAAGGCAAAGAAGTAAACAAACCTATTCTTCGGGCTGTTCCAGGGTCCGGCGGAGCATGGTGTCAGCATGAATGCTGACCTGATACAGCACGCCGGGCTCCAACGGTCCAAAGACAAACCGGCCCAGTGCATCGGAACATGTCACACCGGCAACCGTATCCGGCTGGGCACCGCCGGAGGCATACAGCACCGCAAGGGCATTTGCCAGCGGCTTGCCGTCATCCCCTACAATGGTGCCCAGCAGAACCGGACGATCTGATGCATGCAGGGTGACGGTGGTTTCGACCTGTTCCCGCTGGGCGGGACGGACATAAAATACAGATTGCATGACCTAAACCTCCTGACCGGGAAGAATTTGTTCTGCTTCCAGCGTATGATGGAACAGGGGAAAAGGTGCATGTCGAAAGGAATGGAAGCATTATGAAAATGAGCAGCATGCTCGGCGCCCGCTTTAAGGAGACTCCGGCGGACTGCCAGCTGGACAGCCATAAGCTCATGGTGCGCGGCGGCTATATGAAGCAGCTGACCACCGGTATTTATTCGCTGTATATGCCGGCAAAGCGCATCACCAAGAAAATTGAGAATATTATCCGTGAGGAAATGGATAAGATTGACGGACAGGAAGTCATGTTCCCGGTGGTTATGCCTGCAGCTCTGTGGCAGGAATCCGGCCGGTATGAGTCCATCGGCAGTGAAATGGCCCGCTTTAAGGACAGAAGCGGTCAGCCGGTGGTTCTGGGCATGACCCATGAGGAAGCTGCGGTACATCTGGCACGGGGTACTGCCCAGTCCTATTCCCAGTATCCGTTCATGATTTATCAGATCCAGACCAAGTTCCGTGATGAGCCCCGTGCCCGTGGCGGTCTGATCCGTGTCCGTGAATTTACCATGAAGGATGCCTATTCCTTCCATACCTCCCAGGAGGATCTGGAAGCATATTATGAGAAGTGCTATCAGGCATATGAAAATATTTACCGCCGTGCCGGCATTCCGGAGGTTGTGGCAGTCAAGTCTGACTCCGGTATGATGGGCGGCAGCGTATCCCATGAATTTATGCTGCTGACCGACTGCGGCGAGGATACCATTGTGCTGTGTGACTGCGGCTACCGTTCCAACATGGAAGCAGCAGACTGCATCGTGGAAGCACCGGAAACTGTGGAAGCACCGCTGGAGAAGGTGTTTACGCCGGAAACCAAGACTATCGAAGCAGTATGTGAATACCTGCATGCACCGGCAAATGCTTCCTGCAAGGCAGTTGTATATCAGAAGAATATGACCGATCAGTATGTGGTTGCATTCATCCGCGGTGATCTGGAGGTCAATGAGACCAAGCTGCGCAATTTCCTGGGTGAGGAAATCCATCCGGCAGAAATTACGCTGGAAAGCGGTATTGTAGCAGGCTTTATCGGTCCGGTTGGCCTGCCGGAGGGCGTGGACTATGTGATTGACAAGTCTGTGGCTGCCCTGAACAGCTCAGTCTGCGGTGCCAACGAGGAAAATTATCATTACACCGGCTATAATGTCAAGCGTGATACGCCGGATGCAAAGATTGCAGATTTTGCCAAGACTTATGAGGGTGCCATCTGCCCGGTATGCGGCAAGCCCCATATCCGTGTCAGCCGCGGCATTGAGGTAGGCAACATCTTCCAGCTGGGCACCAAGTATACCAAGTCCATGGAAATGACCTATATCGGTCAGGATGGCAAGCCTCATTATCCGATCATGGGCTGCTATGGCATTGGTGTCGGCCGTCTGTGCGCATCGGTATGCGAGGTAAAGCATGATGATTATGGTCCGATCTGGCCCATGTCGATTGCACCCTGGCAGGTACACATCTGTGCCATCAAGGCAACCGATCCGCAGGTGCGTGAGACCGCAGATATGCTGTACGATCAGCTGCAGAAGGCCGGTGTGGAAGTCATTTATGATGACCGCAAGGTAAGTGCAGGCAATATGTTCTCGGATGCCGACCTGCTGGGCGTACCGGTACGTGTGATTGTCAGCCCCAAGACCGTCAAGCGCGGTGCCGTAGAGGTTTCCAAGCGGGACAAGTCTCTGCGTGAGGATGTGGCACCGGAAGAGGCTGCTGCATACGTAGAAAAGCTGGTACAGGCTATGCTGGACGAGCTGAAGTAAACAGATAAAATAAGGCTTCAAGGGCACGCTGTGAGGAAGAACATTGCTTACAGCGTGCTTTTTGTCTCAGGAGAGGAGATTCAGATGGTTTGGAAATTAGTACAGGGCTCCGGTGTCGTGACCACGGATGATGCGGTAGAGGTCACCAATGATGCCACCGCCACAGCAATTGAAAGTGTTCAGACAGTCACCAGCTTTTTTCATCTGCCAACCTGGTTCGGACGGCTGCTCTTTATTCTGATTGCGGTTTTCGTTATGCTGATGGCGGTCAAGCTGGTCAATAAGGCATTCCGGCACACCGTAGATACCATGACAGCGGCGGGCAATACCAATGTGACGCTGATTTCATTTGCCCGGTATATTGTGCTGGCAGTTGTATATTTTATCGGCGGCGTAGTGATCGTCTCCAGCATACCGGGGGCATCGGATTCCCTGGCTGCAATATTGGCATCCGGCGGCATTGTAGCGGTTATTGTAGGCTTTGCTGCCCAGGAAACCCTGGGCAATGTGGCTGGCGGCGTGATGATTCTGTTTTTTCAGCCCTTTGTCATTGGGGATTTTGTACGGTATAACGATGTATCCGGCACCATTGAGGAGATCACACTGCGGCATACCGTCATCCGTACCCCTCAGAACAAGCGTATCATCATCCCTAACGGCACCATCAACGGCAGTGTACTGGAAAATGCCAACTATGGTGACAGCCGAATTTGTGAATTTTTTAACGTAAGCATTACCTATGAAAGTGACATGGAAAAGGCCATCGACATCCTGCGGGATGAGGTTATACGCAATCCGCTGCATTTGGATGTCCGGACACCGGAAACTGCATCCACAGAGCCGGAAGTGAAGGTTGAAGTGGTAGAACTTGCAGATTCTGCAATTATTATTCGTGCATGGCTGTGGGCGGAAAACCAGACAAATGCCATGGAATTGAAATTCGCCCTCAATCGCTCGGTGAAAAAACGGTTTGACGCAGAAGGCATTGAATTTGCGTATCCGCATCTGACAATCGTCAAATAAAGCATATTTTTCATGAGAAACCTGCTTCGGAATGGTACCGGAGCAGGTTTTTTTCTGCGATATATATGTTTTTAACTATGGAATGCACACAAATGATTGATAGTCAAAACGTACAAAAAGAAGGACTAGAGGTTGTGTGAATTAAATAACGAAAAGTGGTTAAATTATGTAACATGCACAAATAATATGAGCATAAATTGGTTATATTTATGTTTTTTACGTGTTGCATGGGATGCGGAAAATGTGTATGATATAGCCAAGCTGAAGGAAAGAAATCCGAAAGCCCCATACGGCAAAGTCGTATGAAGCCGTTCCGAAGAAAAAATCCGGTATCCGGACTTCGGAACCCTGCCGAAGAAGGTTTGACAAAATCAGATGCGGAACAGAAGCTCCGCAGCACAGAGCATTTCGCCAATCCTACTTCGTGAATTTTTTGGAGGTGAATCTATCATGTTCCAGTGGTTAGATGCAATGGCAAAGGCCCGTGAGCTGCAGCTGAGCAATGAAAAGATCACATCGGTTGTACGTGCGGCAAAGCACTGAGACCAGAAAGACAGTTACGGATTATGTTTGGAGGGATGAACCATGTTTAACTGGTTTAACAGCCTGGCACAGGCAAGAATGATGGAGCTTAACAACGAGAAGATTGGTTGCGTGGTCCGTCAGAAGAAAAACAGAGTATAAGTATAGATGACAGATAGATGCATCATTTGAAAGGAGAACACACCATGTTTGGTTATATGCGTCAGCTTGTTAAGGCACGTGAGCAGCAGCTGAGCCAGGAAATGATCCGCTGCGTTGCACATCGCGCAAGACATTAAGTATAGTTTAGAAATCCCATACCTTTATTGTTCCAATATGAGAGGAGAACACACCATGTTTGGTTATATGCGTCAGCTTGTTAAGGCACGTGAGCAGCAGCTGAGCCAGGAAAAGATCAGCTGTGTTGCACATCGCGCAAGACATTAAGCATATTTTTACTAGAAATCCCACACCTTTATCGTTTTAATATGAGAGGAGAACACATCATGTTTGGTTTTATGCATCAGCTTGTTAAGGCACGTGAGCAGCAGCTGAGCCAGGAAAGAATCAGCTGTGTTGCACGCCGCGAGAGACACTAAGCACATTTCGATCATTATAAGAGAACAATTAATCGTTCCAATGAAAGGAGAACGACATATGAAATTTTTTGATAATATTGACAGAACGATGATGCTCGGCATGCTTCTCGGCACGAGAATGCTGAACGGCGAATATGTATCCCGTGCTGAGTTCAGCGATATGATGGCTGAGCGCCACAAGCATAACCATATCTGATTGTATTTGCCGGTACAGGTCTGGCAAGCCAACCGCCTGTAAGACGCATAAAGACCCGGAAGAAGGGAATGCTATGAAACGAACGAACATGACCCGAATCCGACCCGCAGACCGGCATATCCCTGTGATGCTATATGCACAGGAATTTCCCGGAGCCAAAGGTCTGTAATCGTCCGGAAGGAGGACTGCCATATGAAGGGCAGAGAATTTTTTCGCGGACTTGTCCAGGCAAGACGTGTTGGACTGTCCCATGAACGGCTGGCAGAACGGCTGCGAGCAGAAAACTGCGGACAACAAAAAGACGAAAGAAACCACTTAAAATAAAAGAAATCCCATGATGCGGTATTCCAATGCCTGGCGGCGGAATACCGCCTTCTTTTTTATCTGTTTTCCGGAAAACCCATGACAGGGATAGGATGGCTGTGGTATGATGGAAAGATAAATAAAGGAGTGAACGAGATGCATTGGGAACGAACTGTCCGCCGACAGACCCGCCGCAGTGCGGATATCATCGGTGTGACCATTCTGGCAAGCCTTGCCATCAATTACCTGCTGTACCCGCTGATGTGGCTTCTGCCGGATTTTGCCGATGGAACGGCAGGCGGTGAGCTGATAGATATCATCCTCTATGTGATTGTATTTGCCATTCCGTTTGCCCTGGGCAGCAGGCTGTCCGGCATGACAGTACAGGATCTGATGGGGACAAAACGCCCGGAACCGGGCGTGTATTTCATGACCATCGGGCTGGTGCTGGGCTGGTCGGTTTTGGCAGGCAGCATGGGCCTGGGGATTGAAGGCATTCTCAACCAGTTTGGCCTGACAGAGATTGCAGAGGAATATCAGCTGCCCTCCAGTCCGGCAGCATTGGCGATACAGTTTCTTGGAACCGCTGTGATTCCGCCGATTGTGGAAGAGCTGTGCTATCGGGGCTTTTATCTGCGCACAGCCGAACGTGCCATGGGCTCCTGGGCAGCCATTGCCCTGACTTCCATTGCCTTCTGGCTGGCACATTACAGCATTGAGATCATGCCGCTGGCAGTGGGCTTTGGCGTGATCGGCGGCTATATCCGGGAACGGTATGGCTCGCTTTTGCCGTCCATGTGCGCACATTTTGCGGTCAATACCGTGTATCTGCTGGTGAATATCAGCTTTGCTGCAGGCGGGGATCGGATCGGAAGCGTGCTGTCAGCCGGGATCTATTTGCTGGAGCTGCTGCTGGGCGCTGTAGGCGTGGTGCTGTTTGTACGCCGGGGCTGTTTGAAGGAAATCTGGAACGGCATCTTTGGCAATCCGGCGGATGTGCCGGCGAAGCAATTGGTCTTTGCCGTACTGACCAGTATACCGGCGCTGCTGGTACTGCTGCTGTCGATGTATTTCACATCAGGAAATCTGGAGGTGCTGCCGTTACCATGATGACAGAACAGGAAAAATTTATGAAGGCTGCCCTGCGGCTGGCAAAAAAGTCCGCGGAGGAAGGTGAAGTGCCGGTGGGCTGTGTGATTGTCTGCGATGGAAAAATCGTAGGCCGTGGCCGCAACCGCCGGGAGACAAAAAAAACAGCCCTTTCCCATGCGGAAATTGAAGCAATCGGAAAGGCCTGCAAAAAGCTTGGGGGCTGGCGGCTGCACCGCTGTGATTTGTATGTGACACTGGAGCCCTGTCCCATGTGTGCCGGTGCAATTATTAATGCCCGCATCAAAACGGTATATTATGGCGCAGATGACCCGAAGGCAGGGTCCTGTGGCAGCCTGATCAATCTGTTTGATGTGGCATACAACCACAAGCCGGAGATTGTCCGGGGCGTGCTGCAGGAGGAATGCTCCGGCACACTGACGGAGTTTTTCCGGGAACTGCGCAAAAAACGCAAGGAACAGCGCAGACTGCTGCGGGAGCAGCAGGAAGCCATGCAGCCGGAGTCTGAGCTGTGTGAAATGAAAAAGCCATGACCATTGGTCATGGCTTTTCGTCTGTTTTACTGCATGATGACACCGCAGACAATGGCACCTGCCAGACAGACCACGGAGAGGACAGAAAACAGCAGCTGGCTGCGGAATTTGCTGTCCGCTTTTTTCTGTGCTTTTTCCACATCCACGGCAATGCCCTTGCCCATCTGCATGGCACGACCGTCACGCCGGGCAACGGAATTTTCATCCAGTTTATCGGTTTCCACGGTGAGCTTGTTCCAGTCATGAGTCAGGCGGAAATACAGCCCGATGGCGCCGAACACAAGGAAGCCGATCAGGAAAGCAATCATAATGGTTTTCATATACATACCTCCGGAATAAGGGAAACAGAAAGCGGATGGAGCATGTCCATCCGCTTTGCGTCATACGTCAGATCTCAGCCCAGCAGGACGAGAATCAGGGAGTCAACAATAAAGATGACACCAAAAATTTTCGTCAGGTTTGCAAGAATTGCTTCGATACCGGTAGCCTTATTGGAACCAAAGAAGGTTTCCTGCTGACCGGATACTGCACCGGAAAGACCCTGGCTCGGTGCCTTCTGCAGCAGAATGGTAACGATCAGAAACAGGCATGCAATGACCTGAACAATAGACAGAATTGTAACAACCATGAAAAAATCAACCTCCGAAACATGGTAAAACAACGGCAGCGTCACGGTGCCGATTGGATACGATTTGACAATAACGCTATCATATCACATGTCGGACAGATTTTCAAGGATAGAATCCAGTTTTTTGTTGGTGAGGAACAGGCTGCAGCTGAAAAACACAATCAGCCCCACCAGTGTGGCAAACATAAAATTCAGCTTATTCTGATTCATACAAAAAACCTCCTGTCATGCCGGGATAAGGGTTACAGCCCCAGAGCCACACGGCGTGCAGTCAGCTTCACCCGATTGCCCAGTGCACTGCCGTGGCGGTTGGTATAGCAGGTACCGGTCTGCATATCCACAATACACAGCCGTCCGCTGCACCAGCCATAGCCATCCTCCGGCTTTTTCTTCTTTTCCTCATGCTTATATTTGCGGATCTGTTTGGCCAGTGCCTTGTCCGGTGCACCGTTTACCAGTACCACCATGCTCAGCATGGAGAAGCTGTGGGAGCGTTCGGTCCATGGTACATAGCGGGCTGCCATATCCTCTAAAATGCCGCAGTAATACGCTACAGCATCCGCATCCAGCTGGTCACACACATCAAAATAACAGAACTCGTAGGAAATCGCGGATTTTCCGTTGCGCTGGAGCAGGGTAGCCGTTTCTTCAATCTGCATGACGCCATACAGCGGAAACCGGCGGTCTCCATATTCCGCATTGGGAATCAGATGGAAATTGCGGCGCATATCATCCTGAAATGCCTCTAGATAGACGGAAGCCTGGGTGGAAAGGTCCATCAGATCAGCCTCCTTTTTATTCTGCCGGATAGATGCCGTCTTCCGTCATGTGGCGAAGAGCCTCCACAACCACCGGCTTATCCTCCTGATAGGTAACACCATACCACTGTGCTGCGGTCTGCAGAACCTTTGCCGTGGCACGACCCTCCTGAATCAGATGGTCAACGGCAAATGGCAGGTAATATTCTCCCTTGAGGGGATTGCCGGGCAGTTCTTTCTGCAGGAAAGTGGTCAGACCAGCCTCCAGCTCGTCCAGGAAGGAGGGGGTAAAGCCCCACATGTTCATGGAAACCAGGGTGCCTTCCGCAATTTCACCGGCTTCCGGATCGGAAATCACGCCGTCTGCATTGCGGGAAATGGCAGTACGCTCCACAATATCGGTGAGATAGCCCTCTGTATCTGCTTCACAGATGCCGCGGGATACGGTACCGTTTTCTGTCAATGTATTCTCCACACGATAGCCCACCATGCAGTAACGGTATTTGTCATCATCCTTGGCATCCTTCAGGTAGTCATACATGCACTGGAAGGCTTCGGAACCATAGAAATCATCCGCATTGATAACGGCAAAGGGTTCATTTACCACACCGCGGACACAGTAAATCGCATGACCGGTGCCCAGAGGCTTGGTGCGGTCAGCGGGAACAGAGCAGCCCTCCGGCAGGCGGTCCAGGCTCTGGAACACATAATCCACCTGCATCAGCTTCTGTGCCGCATTGCCGATGCGTTCCTGGAATGCTTTTAGCAGTTCCTCTTTTATGATGAATACGACACGGCGAAAGCCTGCCTTCCATGCATCGTAAATGGAATAATTCATAATAATCTGGCCATTGGGACCTACCGGGTCAATCTGCTTCAGACCGCCGTAACGGGAGCCCATACCGGCGGCCATAACCACAAGTACCGGATTTGCCATCATTGATATCCTCCTTCTGTTTCTGCAATATCCACAGAAAACCTAAGCATATTATACGGCATTTCCGTCAGGATTACAATAGGTCGGGATTTACACAGATGCAAAGGAATTGTGAATTTTTGTAGAAAATTTGTGGGAGTAAGTTGCATCCGGCGGTCAGGGCGTGTATCATAAAGATGACAATATGAGGAAACCGTAACAGGGGAAAGGAAGCTCGCCTGTGAGTAACAAGAAAAAATTTGAGTATTATGATGAATATGGACAACCGGTGGATCGGTATGGTCGCGCAATCAATCCGAAAACCGGCAGGCTCTATGAGGAGGAAGGGGACACAAAAGGACGGGAAGCGCCCCAGCGAACTGTCCGCCGCCAGCCGCCTGCACCGCCGCAGCACTCCCGCAGCCGTGGAGGAGGAAGCAAGGGCAGAAAACGGGCTCCGGCAAAACGGGGAAAACGGAAGATGCCTCTGCTGAAAAAAATCCTGTTGGTTTTTGTGCTGCTTGTGGCACTGGCAGTAGGAGATGTCTGTTACCTGCTGACGCTGTATGAATATGATAACACCAATGCCAGCAGCCTTGCTGCCAATACAGAGGATGGCATGATGAATATTGCGTTGTTTGGCGTGGATACCCGGGAAAACAATGAAGAAAGCGGCACCCGGTCAGATGCCATCATGATTATGAACGTCAATCCGGCGAACCGGTCGGTAAAGCTGGTTTCCCTGATGCGTGACAGCTATGTGGATGTGCCGGGATATGGCAGCACCAAGCTGTGCCATGCCTATGGCTATGGCGGTCCGCAGCTGATGATGGAAACCCTCAATGAGAATTTTGACCTGCATATCACCGAATACATGGTGGTGGATTTTGCCCAGATGGCATCCATCATTGATGCGGTGGGCGGTGTCACTGTGACACTGACGGAAGAGGAGCTGGCGGAAACCAATAAATATATTGATGAATACTGCTGGGAAAATGATATGCCGGCAGATGAAATCAAGGAAGCCGGGGAACAGAAGCTGAACGGCGTGCAGGCCATGACCTATGGACGCATCCGTAAGGGCAATACCGGCGGTGACTGGCAGCGTACCGAACGGCAGTCGGTGGTGCTCAATCAGGTATTCTCCCGTGCCACCAGCAACCCGATCCGCCTGCTGCGGTTCCTTCATGGACTGATGCCCAACATCAAGTCCTCCATGAGCAAAATTGACTTTGTCTATATGGGTCTGCGCACCATTGTGCATGGCTTCCCCTCCATGGGACACCTGCGTTTGCCTTTGGATGGCGAATGGCAGTATGGAACCCGGGATGGCATGTCCGTCATTGCATTCAGCAATGAAGCATTGGCTGCCCACCTGCGCAATTATTTTTACCATAACATTGACCCAACAGCGGAGAACGCAGAATAAAAAAGAATATAACAGAAAAGCAGCACCCGGCATCTCCCAAAAGAGACAAAGGGTGCTGCTGTTATTTTTTTTAAGAAGAATATCAGCCCACAGAATGCTCATCCGGCGTAAAGATGAAATCAATCAGGCCGGAGGTGCTGGAGGCATTGACCAGTGTGACGTTGACACGCATGCCCAGATGGTAATTCTGTCCGGTATGCTTGCCGAACAGTGTCATGCGGTCGGGGTCAAATTCAAACCAGTCGTTGTGCATGGTATCCAGACGAACCATGCCTTCCACCATGTTGTCCAGCTGGACATAGACACCAAAGCTGGTGATACTGGAAATATAGCCGTCAAAGCTGTGGCCGATATAGCCGGACATATATTCCGCCATATACAGCTTTTCAATGTCGCGTTCTGCTTCTGCTGCTGCCTGTTCCCGGTCGGTGGACTGCAGAGAAGCCTGCTCACAAAATTCTGCCAGCTCACGGGACCCCTGTTCGCCTGCCAGCATCCGGGTCAGCATACGGTGTACCACAAGGTCAGGATACCGCCGGATGGGAGAGGTAAAATGCAGGTAATATTTTGCTGCCAGACCATAGTGTCCCGCACATTCCGGCGCATACCGTGCCCGTGCCAGCGAACGCAGCAGCAATGTGGGCAGCGCCTGCTGTTCCGGGTCAGCTGCGGCATGATCCAGAACATTCTGCAGCTGATGGGTGTCATTCAAATCCTTTTCCCGCAGGCGATAGCCGAACAGGCGGGCCTGAGAAGCAAAAACACGCAGCTTTTCCGGGTCCGGGTCCTCATGCACACGATAGACCGTGGGCATCTGATGGCGGTACAGCGCTTCCGCTACCGCTTCATTGGCAACCAGCATAAATTCTTCAATGAGGGATTCTGCATCACCACGGCTGCGTTTTTCCACGCCGCAGGCTTTGCCATTCCGGTCACACAGGATGACTGCTTCCGGAATGTTCAGCTCCAGTGCACCCCGGCGCATGCGTGCAGCATGCAGCTGCCTGGCAACCTCGTTCATTTCATCCAGAATCGGTGCCAGATCCGGGCGCAGATTGCGTTCCTTCCAGTCTCCAGCCAGCATCCGGTTGACCTGATTGTAGGTCAGACGGGCATAGGAACAGATGACGGAACGGTGGAAATCCACGGAATAACGGGAACCATCTTTTCCCAGCTCAATGAAAACCGAAAATGCCAGACGATTGACGCCCGGATTCAGAGAGCAAATACCATTGGAAAGGGTCAGCGGCAGCATGGGGATGACCTTATCCGCGTAATATACCGAGGTACCCCGCCGGTACGCATCCTGATCCAGCGGAGAGCCTTCCGTGACATAGTAGGAAACATCTGCAATATGCACGCCCAGCCGGTAATGTCCATTGGGCAAGGTTTCCAGAGATACGGCATCATCAAAATCCTTGGCGGAATCGCCGTCAATGGTAAACAGCTTCTGGCTGCGCAGATCCAGCCGTCCTGCCCAGTCCTTTTCCTGGACAAACAGCGGGATGGCATCCGCCTGCCGGATGGCTTCCGGAGAGAAGGGAACCGTAATGCCATGCTCATACAGGATGGCTTCCGCAGCGGCATCCCGTGTCAGGCCGGAACCGAATATTTTTGTGACAACGCCCTGGGGCAGGTATTTTTCATTGCCGCGGAACAGTACTTTGATGGCAACACGGTCACCCGGATGGGCTTCGCCGATGTTTTTCTTGCTGATGACAATTTCCGGCAGTTTGCCGGAGTCATCCCGGAAGGTTGCCATTTTTCCCCGCATGACAATACAGCCGATCAGATCCTCCCGGGACTGGTTGAGAATACGGAGTACCTCACCTTCCTGGTGACCGGCTTTGCCGGATGGTTTTCCTGGCTGTTTGCCCCGTGCGCGTCCATTTTGCGGTGTTTCCGCATGGATACGGATGAGAACACGGTCACCATGCCAGGCGCCCTTGTCCCGATGGGGCGGAATGAATACATCCGGAGCATTGCCGGATTCCGGACGGACAAAGGCATAGCCCCGACCGGTGGCGCAGAAGGTACCTGCTGCACAGCCGAATACTTCCGGTCTGCCATAGCGGTTGCTGCGTGCGCGCATCAAATAACCTTCATCTACCAGCTGGGCAAGGACACGGACAATTTCACTGTGTTTGGCATGGATGCCATGCCGGTCCAGTGTGCGGATGATTTCATCCGGCGTGCAGATGGTCTGTGTTGCCTGTATAATCAGATCCCGTAATACGGTGTCTTTTTTTTCAGCACTCATGGTTCACAACTCCATTCCAACAAAGAAATGTATTTTTTATATTATACCAGATTTGACAGGGAGAGCATACAGTCTCAGCAGAAAAAAGACGAAAACTGGTACAATGTTACAAACCGGGAAAAATGTCCGGGCGGGTGTTGAAAAATCAAAAATAACAATTATAATATAGGACGGACAAAAACAGCACGCATACATGCCTGTCATGGGGCAGAGGGGACACATATGCCTGTTGTTTTTTCTATTGATTTGAGAAGTGAAAGGGGATTTTCCATGTTAGATAAACCAGCCGTTTCCACAGGCAAAAGAAAATATGAGCTGGATGTGATACGTGCATTGGCGATCATTTCCATCTCCATGAATCATGCTGTCAACCGTACCTATGAGAATTTCAGTTACGCATTTTTTGAATTCCGTACCATTCCCCTGTGGTCCACCGGAATCAAAGCCCTTGCCATTGTATTCGGACACATTGGCGTACCGTTGTTCCTGATGATATCCGGTGCTTTGCTGCTCAATAAGCGGATAGAGGGGGAAGAGGATATCCGGAATTTTTACCGGCATAACCTGCTGTCCATTCTGATTACCACAGAGATCTGGTATGTGATTATGTATTGCTTTATTCTGGTATTCCATACGGAATGGAGCGAAATCACTCCCTGGTCTGCCCTCAGCGGGCTGGTCTCCACGGTATTGTTTACCAATCAGACCACCATGGACAGTATGTGGTATATGCCGATGATTTTATGCCTGTATATGCTGGTGCCCTATGTGGTTATGATAGTCCGGCGGGTTTCCCTGCGCATGTTCCTGCTGCCCTGTCTGGTGTTATATGTGGCGGATATGGTGCTGCCGCTGGTCAATTCCATTCTCAAGCTGAACTTTGTGAACATGTACCTGTCCTTTGTCCCCCGTGCCTCAAACCTGTTTTCCATGTATTTCCTGTATGTGCTGCTGGGCTACTGGATCAACCGGGGAGGACTGAGCCGGATACGGGGACGGTATCTTGTGTTGGCAACAGCCGGGTGCTTTGCCCTGTGCACAATCTTTGTATTTTATGCGTATACCCGCCCGCCTCAGGTTGTGCTGGATTATGATTTCCCGCTGCTGCCGATTCTGGCGGCAGGCGTATTTGAGCTGATTCGCCGGGGAGCACACCTGTTAAAGGGGATGCAGCGGCCGGTTACTTATCTGGCGAAGATTTCCTTTGCCGTATACTTTGTCCATATCCTGATTATGTCCCTGCTG
Source organism: uncultured Clostridia bacterium (assembly GCA_945872165.1). Lineage (GTDB taxonomy): Bacteria > Bacillota > Clostridia > Oscillospirales > Butyricicoccaceae > Butyricicoccus_A. Next base: position 29,728 of record CAMBYS010000002.1, read on the forward strand.
GAATGGTATTTCCCTTATGGAAGCTGGCCCAAGCCGGTGGCGATGCTGTTCCTGGAAGCGGTATCCCTCACAGGCAGTGTCCTCATCATCCGTCCGCTGTCCCGCAGCCGGTTCTGTCGGAAGTATCTGTTTATGATTAAGGGATAAAAGGCAAAACAAAACGGCTCCGTCAATACGAAGCCGTACACTTACCTGATTTTACTCTTTCTATATAAAATCATTGGATTTCATATGGAACACAGAACTCACAACAGAAATGAGATTGTATTCTGACAATCATCCCGATATGGAGAGAAACACGTATTGCTGTCATTATTCCGTTATCAGGAGATAAAGACACATGCAATTGTCAGAACGGATCAAATTCCTCCTGCAAAACCAAAAGTGAAACATCGGTGCGATCTCCATTTCATATGCATTCACGACACAAGGGACAATTCTCATTTCTGGGGTACGCCCCATACGCTGCCCGGTTATCTGTTTGACAGATGAAAGAAATCTGCGTGTCCGGAAGGAGGTTCTCCTGCTTGTCAGGCAGGCATCCAACGGGAACAACCCGTAACACCGGAATTCAAAATCAATTTCCTGAAGCGGAAACGTAGGTTTTGCGGAATATGTGCGTTTTGGAAAGACGTTGCGCGGGAGGCTGACGGGTTACGAAAAAGGCAATTAACCTGCCAGTCTGCTGCGAGTCCTGCTGTTCCAAAACTGGGATTCTACTGCCATCGGACTCACCTGCTTTCTCAATCAATAAAAGGATGGACACGATCTGTGATCGAAATTTGGATTTATTCCAGCTTATCGCTTCCCATTGGACTCACCTTTTCAAAAATACTGGAATGTCATCATCGGAATACCCGAACCATTCAGCAGAATGACCTGCCCATTGGACTCACCACTTTCTGGTTAATGGAAGGTGTTACGACCGGCTTGCCCGATCAGATGAAGCTGAGGTTCCATTGCCATCGGACTCACCGCTTTCGATCAGATTCAAGAATCAGCTATCGGTATTACCGATATGTCTTAGCTGTTCTTTAGTGTAGGTATATGATACCATGAAGGAGTGTTTTTGTCAATAACATTTTTCATTTTTTTGCGAAATAAACGGGCAAAAATGCGAAAAAGAAAAGAAATTTTGAATTTTTTCACCAGACTATTGCTTCTGATGGGCAGTTGTGCTATACTATATTTGTTGAGGGTTATCTGTACAAATACAAAGTGTTGAATGCGATAATGTAATTACAGCCTGTATTTGCCGGAGGACACCATATCACGTGAGAACGGCTTTGCAACGGCTGCAGAACAGGGCTTCTGCCGTGCATCGCCGCTTTTTTTATACCAGACCCGCCTGGGAAATGGGCGAAATGTGGAAAACATATAGGGATAATTTTTAAAATTTGTTGCGTTTTTTGCTCGCATATATGGCAGGTTTGACGTATAATAAAGGGTAATATCAATGTGCGGGGATTTTATCCCATCCGCAACACCAGAAGTTTTGAGGTTTTTGATTTTATGAATAAACTGAACGTAATCGTCGTATTCGGCGGTGTTTCCTCCGAACACGACATTTCCTGTATTTCCGCCGCATCCATTCTGCGCAATACCGATGCGGAAAAGTATCAGATCTATCCGGTAGGCATCACCAAGTCCGGCAGCTGGATGCTGTATGAATCCACCGATTACGGCAGCATTGAAAACGGCAGCTGGGAGACCAGCGGTCATACCGTGCCGGCAGTTCTGTCGCCGGACCGTGAGACCCATGGACTGCTTGTCCTGCGGAAGGATCGTACCGAGGTCATTTATGCGGATTGTGTTTTCCCGGTGCTGCACGGCATCGGCGGTGAGGACGGCACCCTGCAGGGGCTGCTGGAGCTGGCACATATCCCCTATGTGGGTCCCGGCGTGGCAGCGTCTGCCTGCAGCATGGACAAGAGCCTGACCAAGGTCATTGTCCAGCAGGAGGGTGTGCGTCAGGCAGCCTTTTATCTGGCACGCAGCTTTGCCTTCCGTGAAGACCCGGAGGCACTGTGCGCTGCGGCTGAAGCACAGCTGGGTTCCTATCCGGTATTTGTCAAGCCCTGCAGTGAGGGCTCGTCGGTGGGTGTTTCCAAGGCAACCGACCGTGCATCCCTGAAGCGTGGTCTGGAGGATGCCTTCCGGTATGACTCCAAGGTATTGATTGAGGAATTTATCGACGGACATGAGATTGAGGTTGCCGTTCTGGGCAATGACAATCCCACGGCTTCGGTGGCCGGTGAAATCGCACCCAGCCAGGAATTCTATTCCTTTGAAGCAAAGTACGTGGATGGCACCTCCGGTCTGTATATCCCGGCAAAGATCAGCGAAAACGCTATGGAAAAGGTGCGTGAGGCTGCGGTGCGGGTTTACCGTGCGCTGGGCTGTAAGGGTCTGTCCCGTGTGGACTTCTTCTGCACCTATGCGGAGGATGAAATTGTATTCAATGAGATCAACACGCTGCCGGGCTTTACCAGCATCAGCATGTATCCGAAGCTGCAGGAGCACATGGGCATTCCGTATTCGGAGCTGGTAGACCGCCTGATCAGCCTCGCAATGGAGCGGTATGATGGATAACAGAGCAATCGGCGTTTTTGATTCCGGTCTTGGCGGGTTGACTGCCGTGCGTCAGCTGCACCGGGTCATGCCGAATGAATCAATCATTTATTTCGGTGATACCGGACGGGTACCCTACGGCTCCCGCAGCCGCCGCACGGTGCTCAAATATGCCAGACAGGATGTGGCATTCCTGAAGGAGCATAATCTGAAGGCAATTGTGATTGCGTGCGGAACGGTAAGCTCGCAGGTATTGGGTGATATCAAGTCGGAAAACACCGTTCCGATTGTAGGCGTGGTAGAGCCGACCTGTTATGCTGCCATGCAGGCCACAAAGAACAACCGTATCGGCATCATCGGCACAAAGGGAACCATCCGCAGCGGCGCCTATGAGGCCAAGCTGCATACGCTGGACCCGTCGGTACATACCATTGCACGACCCTGTCCGCTGTTTGTTCCGCTGGTGGAAAATGGCAGATTCCTGCCCAATGACAGGGTGACAAAGCTGGTGGTGGAGGAATATCTGACAGATATCCGGGACTTCGGCGTGGACACGCTGATTCTGGGCTGCACCCATTATCCGCTGCTGCGGGATGCCATTCAGGACTTTTTCGGCGATCAGGTAAGCCTGATTGATTCCGGTGCAGAAGCGGCAAAATATGTACAAAGATTCCTTGAGCCGGCAGAGCAGGACCAGGGACATACGGAATATTATGTTTCGGATGATCCGGACAGCTTTGACGAGCATGCGGAAATGTTCCTGGGCGAGCCGGTAGGCGTACAGGCAAAGCTTGTCGACATTGCATCCTATTGATGGAAAGGAAATGATGACCATGGAAGCTGAACAGGAAAAACCACTCAAAAAAGACGTTATCATTACCATCGCCAGCCGTCAGAATTTTGACGGCTGTGAGCCGGACCGGATTGACCTGATTACCGCAGGCCGCCTGTACCGTCGCAACGGCAAATATTTTATTTCCTATGAGGAAAGTGAGCTGACCGGTATGGAAGGCACACGCACCACACTGAAGCTGGAGGAGAGGCAGGTAACCATGACCCGTACCGGCACCCATCCGGCACAGATGCTGTTTGCGGAGCACAAGAAGCATGTGGGTCTGTATCAGACGGAAATCGGTTCGATGACCATTGCCACCCATACCTCCCATCTGGTCAATACCATCGGGGAAAATGGCGGAAGCCTTGCCATTGACTATACCGTGGAAATTGACTCCAATCTGGCGGGTACCCATCGGTTTGAAATGGCGGTTACGCCTTCTGATGGAATCAGCCGGCTGTAATACAAACCAACCATACGGGCGGAATGTCTAGTTCCGCCCGTTTCAGACGCTTGACAGAGAATCACAAAGAAAGGCACGATGACATGAATTTAATCGAACAGGCAAAGAATCAGGCAGCGGAAGCTGTCCGGAACGCATATCGCGCCGCAGTTGCTGCCGGTGACCTGCCGGAGGGCGATGTACCGGCAGTTGCGGTAGAAATCCCGAAGGATACCAAAAACGGCGACTATGCCTCTTCCTTCGCCATGCAGTGCGCACGTGCACTGCACATGGCACCGCGGAAAATCGCAGAGGGTCTGACGGCACATATGGCACTGGACGGCACCTATTTTGAGGAGATCTCCATTGCAGGACCGGGCTTCCTGAACTTCCGCCTGGGCAAGCAGTGGTATGCGGATGCCGTAAAGCTGGTTGCAGACATGGGCAAGGATTATGGCCGTGTTACTGCTGAAAAGCCGGAAAAGATCATGGTGGAATTTGTTTCCGCCAACCCCACCGGTCCGATGCATATGGGTAATGCCCGGGGCGGTGTACTGGGTGACTGCCTGTCTGAGGTGCTCAGCTGGGCAGGACATGATGTGACCCGTGAGTTCTATATCAATGACGCAGGCAATCAGGTAGATAAGTTTGCCCATTCGGTTGAAGGCAGATATATCCAGCAGCTCAAGGGTGAGGATGCCATTGCATTTGATGAAAGCTGGTATCAGGGCGCTGACATCAAGGAACTGGCAGCAGATCTGGTGAAGCTGCACGGCGACAAGCTGCTGGACATGGAGGGCGAGGAGCGCCGCAGAATCATTGTGGAATATGGCCTGCCCACCAACATTGCCCGGATGCAGCGTGACCTGGAGCGTTATAAGATCCATTATGACGTATGGTTCCGGGAAAGCGGCCTGCATGATTCCGGCTATGTCAAGGAAACCGTTGATATGCTGACCGCCAAGGGTGCGACTTACGAAAAGGAAGGCGCATTGTGGCTGCGTTCCACGGATTTCGGCTGTGACAAGGATGATGTTCTGCGCCGTGCCAATGGTTTTTATACCTATTTCGCAGCGGACATCGCATATCATAGAAATAAGTTTGAACAGCGCGGCTTTGACCGTGTGATCAATATCTGGGGTGCAGACCATCACGGACATGTACTCCGCCTGAAGAGTGCACTGGATGCCATCGGTCTGGACGGTACCCATCGTCTGGAAATTGTCCTGATGCAGCTGGTTCGCATGATGCAGGGCGGCGAGGTAGTACGTATGTCCAAGCGTACCGGTAAGTCCCTGACCCTGTCTGACCTGCTGGATGAGATTCCGGTGGATGCAGCACGGTATTTCTTCAATTCCCGTGCAGCAGAAACCCAGATGGAATTTGATCTGGATCTGGCTGTCAAGCAGGACAGTGATAATCCGCTGTACTATTGCCAGTATGCCCATGCACGAATCTGCAGCCTGCTGGCAAAGATGGAGGCAGAAGGCATTGCTGTACCGGAGACCGCAGATCTGACCGTGCTGAATGAGGCAGAGGAGCTGGCGCTGGTGAAGCAGATCAGCCTGCTGCCGGAGGAAATTACCGCAGCTGCTGCAGAGCGTGATCCGTCCCGCCTGAACAAGTATGCGGTTGCCCTGTGCGCACAGTTCCATCGGTTCTATAATGCATGCCGCATCAAGGATGCTGAGGAAACCGTGCGTGACGCCCGTCTGGTACTGTGCCGTGCCGCACGCCAGACTATTTACAATGTCCTTTCAATTATTGGTGTAGAAGCACCGGAGCATATGTAATACGCCTTTTACAGGCAGAAGGAGAGCTATGGAACCCGTTCCTTTATGTAGTGGGGAAGTCATTTTAACCTTGGAAACACCGGCACAGATGATGTCGGTGGACTGGAAGCATTGTCGTGCCTCCTCGTTTGTTGTGCCGGATGCCATGAGCATCGCGGCAGTGCGCAGCCATGCCGGCGGCAGGCCGGTGGGCATGCTCATCAATGCAGATGGATGGAATCCGGAGGAGGACATCGGTGCGGAATGGCCGTCGGAACGCCTGATCGGGCGGTTCCGCAATATGGTCAGCCGTGCCACCCATGCCAGAGCAGAGTTTATTTATATCCGTATGCGGCAGAATCTGCATGCCCTGCGTGCCGCCGTGCTGGCGGTAACCGATCAGTCCGGACTGGGGATTATCGTATCCCTGCCGGTGGATGAGGATGGACGCACGCCGGATGGCTCGTCCGCACTGGCTGTAATGGGCATTATGCAGCGCATTGGCGTTGCCGGTGTGATTCTCAGCGGTGAAGCAGCAGATGTGGATGATGCCATTGCGGAGCTGGCACCCTATGCCAATGTGGCGCTGGGTGTTTCGGTAGAACCCCAGGAGCTGACGCAGATGCAGCATCTGGAGAGTGTGGAATTTTACCATACCAGTGACCTGCAGGCTGTGGATAAAATCCTGCAGCGTGCGCCGGAAAGCAGCAGCCGGAATGAACCGGAGGCAGATGATGACTATATTCTGGCACCGGTAGGACAACATACCCATTTTGTGGATGCCACCATTGACATTTCTGATCCGATTGATATGGAGGATCATTTTGGCGAAAAGCTGCTGGAGCTGGAGGATCAATGGTCCGGAGCCTGGAAGCTGGAAATCAGCACGCCATATGATGTCCAGCTGCTGGCGGAAAACCAGTATATGCTGGAGCGTCCGGTGTGTCTGGAGGCGGAAAATCCGGAGCTTCTGGAACAGGCTTTGCGTGTCTTTGACGGCATTGCCCTGTATGATGGAACCTGGGAACTGGATGAAGATATTTTTGATTACTTCCGTCAGCATTATGGGCTGGTGGCATTGTAATCTGTGGGATGCAGAAACGCAGGCGGGGGAAAAATACACCTTGTCTGCGTTTTTTCTCAGCAAAGGAGGCTATATTGTGAATAACTGGACTGAGGTAACCATCTGGACATCCACGGTGGGTATTGATGCCGTCACCGGTATGCTGATGGATCTGGGGATTGATGGCTTTGTCATTGAAGATGCCCAGGATTTTGCGGATTTTTTGCAGGATACCGAGATATACTGGGATTATGTGGATGAGGATCTGGCAAAACAGAAGAAGGATGCGGAAACCAATGTAAAGATTTATATTGAGGACAGTCCGGCAGGTGCGGAGATGCTGGCACAGGTGAATGCAGGACTGGCAGAGCTGCGTGCCCGGGATGGGGAGCACAGCTTTGGCCGCTGTGTGGCAGAGCTGGCATCCATCCGGCAGGAGGACTGGGAAAACAACTGGAAACAGTATTTTAAGCCGTTCCGTGTAGGAGAGAGCTTCCTGATTAAGCCTTCCTGGGAGAAATGTGAGCAGGAGGAAGGCAGACGGATTCTGGAAATCGATCCGTCCTCCAGCTTTGGTACCGGCACCCACAATACCACCCAGCTGTGTATCTGTGAGCTGGAACGGCTGGTCAAGCCGGGAGATCGGCTGCTGGATATGGGCTGCGGCAGCGGCATTCTGTCGGTAGCGGCGCATATGCTGGGCGCAGAAGATGTGACAGCGGTGGATATTGACCCCAATGCCACCCGGATTGCAGCAGAAAACGCACAGAAGAATGACTTTGACCTGCGTACCTATGTAGGTGATGTCATTGGTGATGCAGCATTGTCTGAAGCCATTGGCGGCAGCTATGATATCATCGTTGCCAATATTGTGGCGGATGTCATTATGGGCATGCGGCATATCCTGAAGGACAAGCTCAAGCCGGAAGGCACTCTGATTGTATCCGGCATCATTGCACCCCGGGCAGATGAAGTACAGCAGTCCCTGCTGGATGCAGGTTTTGTACTGGATCGCCGGGATCAGTCCGGTGACTGGGTTGCCATGACCCTGCATCAGGCATAATTATCGGTTTATACGGACAGAAACGGAGGGCGGCACAGCCATGCGGAAAGGAATAAAATGGATATTGGTTCTGCTGGCTGCTGCTGCCCTTGTCTTGGTATTCCGCTGGAAGGCACCAAAACAGGAGGAAGTTTCCCTGGCACAGACCAATGTGGAAGCGGCAGCGGAGCTGCTGGAGGTCTATGCGGAAGGCCGGGATACCCTGTTGTTTTACCATCAGGATATTGATGAAAAGCAGGTTTATCATCTGCTGCAGGCACAGCAGCCCTATTATGCCACCTTATCTACTGCATCATTCCAGAATGGCAGCTTGCAGCTGACCTATGAGATACCCCGGAAAGAGATGCAGCAAAAAGGCATTGAAGCGGCACGGAAGGCCGGAGCGCATGCAGCGGCTGATGAGTATTCCATTGAAGGAAAACTGAAAGCCATTCACCATGCCCTGATCCGCAGCTGTGTGTATGGACAAACCGGTGAGGATCGTGCTCAGATGGCAGCCGGTGCCATTGAGGACGGCGTGGCAGTATGCGGCGGTTATGCCCGGGCATTTTGTGCCATGTGTGATGGTGCAGGTCTGGATGTCTATTATGTAGAAGATGATGACATGACCCATGCATGGAATGCGGTGCGATTGTATGGGGAAACCTATTTTATTGACTGTACCTATGATGATCCGGTGCCGGATCAGGGACAGCGTGCGGGAGATGCCTATTTTATGCTGACAGCAGAACAGCTGAAGGAAACCCATACATGGAATGAAGCTTTGTATGAGGATTTTCTGGACAGCCGGTATCCGGAGCAGTTTGCGTATATTCAGCGCATGCAGGATTTACAGCTGGCAGCTCCGGCATTGCGGGCGGCGGATACAGATACTGCGGCGGAACAGAAAGAGCTGAACCGATTGAATGAGACATTGGGCACTACATTGGCAGAATCTGTGGTATATACCGATGAAAACGGACAGGAAGTCTGTATGACCTATGGCGAACTGTATCAGAAGGGCTATGAAGCGCTGTGGGATGAGGTGGATGGACGCCGCCGCATAGAGGATTTGATTGACCGGTATATTGTCCCGCCCCTTGCTGCCAGAAGCATGGGCTTTTGAAAAAAGTTTTTTTGATTTTTTTGAAAAAAACAGTTGACAATTGGCGTTTTACGAGATATAATAATCATCGTCATCTGACAGAACGACAGTTTGTCGGAGGATAACATGGCGGTGTAGCTTAGTTGGCTAGAGCGTCCGGTTCATACCCGGAAGGTCATAGGTTCAAGTCCCATCACCGCTACCATTTTGGCCCGTTGGTCAAGCGGTTAAGACACCGCCCTTTCACGGCGGTAACACGAGTTCGATTCTCGTACGGGTCACCAATGGAAGTTTAGCTCAGCTGGGAGAGCATCTGCCTTACAAGCAGAGGGTCACAGG
>CAMBYS010000003.1 GCA_945872165.1 uncultured Clostridia bacterium
TTCCTCCTGTCAGCTAGGGCGTATCTGAAAAGTCGAAAATTTTGACTATTTCTACCAATGCGGATCGCTTCTTCGTTAAAACCACTTGGAATCCGGAAGGATTCCTGCGTGTTTTTGCCTCGAATCGCCCTCGCCTTTGGGAAATATTCGTCATTTTCTTTGTTTTCAGATAGCGCCTAAAAATACTCTCCAAAATCTCTTATATACTCTCTAAAAACGCTCTAAAATTCTCTCAATTTCTCTTTCAAACTCTCTCACATACGCAGATCTCAGATCTGATAACCAACCGACTTCAGGTAATCCACACTGCGCTTGACGTCACGCAGGGAGGTGTCGGAATTGCGCGGGTCACGCTCCTGTTCGATGGTGATATAACCGCTGTAACCGATTTCCTCCAGCGCAGCCTTGATTGCCGGATAATCCAGTGCACCGGTGCCGATGGGGCACATAGCACCCTTGCCGCAGCCATCAAAGAACCGGATTTTCTCGCCCAGAACCTCTTCGTAAACCTTCTGGTTCACATCCTTGAAATGCACATAATCCAGCTTGTCCTGATACTTCTTCAGGTACTCCACCGGATCCATGCCGGAGTAGTACAGATGACCGGTATCCAGGCAAAGACCGCAGACCTCATAGGGAATGTCGTTGGTGATGCGCTCGATTTCGTCGGCAAATTCAATGTAGGTGCCTGCATGGGGATGGATCACCGGACGAACCCCCCAGCTGTTGGCACGGTCGCATACCGCACGGACATTTTTTACAAAAGCAGCCCATTCCTCATCGTTCATGCGGGGTGCCCGGTCAGAGTGGCCTGCATTGAAATCACGCTCATCATGACCCCAGTCCATGACGGTCAGATACGGTGTGGGCCACTTCTGTCCCTCATGTACCGGCAGCTTCGGCATCTTCGGGTCAGTAATCAGCTTGCAGATGTCATCCACAGCCTTCAGAACACTGGGCTGGTTTTCCGGTGTCACCAGGTCATGGAAGATGGTGCCTACTACAATACCCAGGCCATTTTTCTCCAGCTCAGCGGCAACGGTGTCCACATCATTGGGAATGTATCCCCAGGGACCCAGCTCAATGGCACGGTAGCCTGCCTGACTTGCTTCAGACAGCACCCGGGTCCATGGCGGGAGATACGGATTTTTCGGGTCATCTACACCCCAGCAGCTGGGTGCGCCGCAAATATTCATGCTCATTGTTTGTTCTCCTTTCCATATGCATCCATACATCACAATCTTGTTTGCTTTTCCATCATTCCTTCCGCCGGAACATCGGCAGAAGGTTTTCTTTGACGGTTGTCTGTACCTGTGTTATGATTTTATTATAAGAAATTCCCGTATTTTTACCTTCATTATCTGGTTTTATTTCAAACCCATTTTCAGCGTGATTGTGCACAAATTTTCCCCGTATTTTTTGGACACTACACTATCTTGTTGTGGACACGGCAGAAAGGAGTCTGTTCCCATGATGGACATTCCCACACTTACCCATACCGTATTTGAAACCGGTCAGTTTCCCGTGCTGGTCAATGCCAACCGGCAGGATTACGGCAGGAAACGGCTTGACCGTCCCATGCATGGGCATGATTCCATGTGTGAGCTGCTGTTGTGCTATCGGGGATTTGGCGTATATCATGTCAACCAGCTGTCCTATGTCATCCAGGAAGGGGATTTGATCTATTATAACTGCGGCGAGCTGCATGAGGTGATCTCAAGCACGGATGTGGAAATCGGTACTTACTGCTTCGGCTTTTCCAACATCCATTTCCGCGGTTTGCCGGTGAACCATTTCATCCCCCAGGACAGTCCCCATGTGCGTGCCTCCCATGGCATGTTCCCTTTCCTGTGCAGTCTTGCGGAACAGATTCTGACTTGCAGCGCAGGCTCTCCCGCTGACCAGCTCACCGCCCAGACTCTGGGAATTTCCCTGCTGATGATGGCGGCACAGATGCCGGTAACCCAGCTGGCAGAACCGGTCTCCAGCCCGGCTTCCCGGCTCACCGAACAGATCAAGGCCTATATTGATGCCCATTACACCGAGCCCATCCGGCTGGAGGAAATTGCCGCAGCCTTGAACTGCAGCGTACCCTATCTTGCCCATACCTTCAAGGATGCCACCGGTTATTCCCCCATCCAGTACGCGATACGCAGGCGCATTGGCCTTGCCCAGACCCTGCTGATTTCCACCGATTATTCCGCCACCCATATTGCCACACTGGTGGGCTATGACAACACCAACTATTTCAATTCCCTGTTCCGGAAAATTGTGGGCACCACCCCCATCCAGTACCGCAGGAACTATCTGGAGGCCCTTCGAGGGGAACGGAACCAGCTGTAAGGTGTTTTCTCCACGTTTTAGCACTCATTTGTAAAGAGTGCTAAATTCACAAATCATTCACATTTTTTGCGAATTTTATTCACAATCCCTGTATATACTATAGTCAAACAAAAGAAGTACAGCAAAACAGGCTGTACCAAAGAAAGAAGGCATTCCGATGCAGAAAGCTTTTTATGCCGCCTGTTAGCACTCAGGCAATCAAAGTGCTAAATTTTTTCACTTTCCCCATTCCATATTTTTTCATCATAGAAAGGACGATTGATTATGTTTGGTATGGTTCCATTTGAGTATCGTGATCGCAATTTGTTTGACGCTTTTGATAAATTTGAACGCAGCTTCTTCCAGAACAGCAGTGTTGATCTGCCGGCCTTCCGTACGGATATCCGTGATACCGGCGATAAATATGTACTGGAAGCAGAGCTTCCTGGCTTCAGCAAAGAGGATATCAGCCTTGACCTGAAGGATGGTATTCTGACCATCTCCGCTGAGCACACGGAAAACAATGACCAGAAGGACGACAATGGCTCATACATCCGCCGCGAGCGCCGCTATGGCTCTTTCCGCCGCAGCTTTGATGTGACCGGCATTGATGAAAACGCCATTACCGCAGCTTACCAGAATGGTGTGCTGGAGCTGTCCCTGCCGAAGGCACAGCAGGTCATTCCGGAAGCCAGAAAAATTCTGATTGAGTAATACCGCTGATTCGCGACCTCCATACAAAAAATGATAACGCCGGGAGTTTTTTCTTCCGGCGTTATCTTTTATTCTCTGTTCTGTTTGTTGTGGTACCGCAGGAATAAAGCAGTGGAAAAAATCAGGATGGCAAGCAGTACATACAAAAAATACATGCCGCCGCGAATGCCTACCTGATCTGCCAGCGTGCCAATAGCGCTCTGGGTGACCGCAGAGCCAATGCCTGGAATGACAATGAACATCCCCATGCACATGGGATACTGTCCGATCAGATTGTCACTGCCGCCCAATGTGGTGCCATACATACCTGCCATAAACAGACCCAGACCAAATGTGGCTGCTGCCATAGGCACAAAGGTATGGCTGAACATCATAACACTGAAGCAGACCACAACACCAGCCGTCATCACCAGCATCATATGCTCCGGACGGAACCGTGTGGCAAACCATGCACTGGCAAACCGTCCAATCAGCACGGCAACCCATAACGCAGTTGCCAAAAGCTGGGCAGCTGTCTCAGCCGCTGCGCCGGAATCCACGAAAAAAGTGACAAGCCATCCCATGACCGATGCTTCAAAGGCAAGATAACACATCAGCAGCAGGCAGCAAATCCAGAAAATGCTCTTTTTGAAAAATCCCAGATCCGGTTTTCCCACATTGGTTTCCTGCCGGAAGGCCTCCGGTCCGATTTCTATTCTGAGACCGTGCAGAAAGGTCAGGACACCCATAGCAATGGTGATGACAAAGGCTGTCCGCCAGGATGCACCGCACAGTACGGTGATGATGGGTGCCAGACAGGTGCCAATGGCAAAAAATGCCTGTGCCAGATTCAGCAGGCTGCTGTCATTGTTGGATAGGGTACTGGTGATCTGATTGCCGAAATTTGCTGTGCAGCCCTTACACAGACCGGTCAGCAGCATGGCAAACAACAGTACTGCCGGATTCCCGGTGACGATCATCAGCGCAAGTCCGATAAAGGCAAGGGTGCCGAAGGTCAGATAGGTTACCTTCACACCAATCCGGCTGGCAATCAGGCTGGCCGCAATACCCGACACCAGATATCCGATCTGCTGGGCTGACATCATCCATCCGCCCACCTGATAGCTGATCTGATATTCCGCTTTAATCCCAGGCAGCACAGATCCAATCAAGGTCAAATAGGTTCCCATTGCCAGATAGGCAATAAAAATATCCTCCATCAGATACCGATGCTTCCGGCTCATGGATTGTAATGCGGACTTTCGCTCCATAAAATCCCTCCTGTCAGCCTGTATTCCGGCAATACGGAATGATTTCATCCCGCTTTGCCTGTCAACGGCTGTTTTTTGTTGTCCTATTATATCACGGCAATTCAGGCGAAAGCTTCCACAATCGCGCCATCTAATGGTACAAAATCGCAAAAAAACAGCAGAGCCATCTCCCTGCGGAAATTTCTCTGCTGCATACTTGGTTAATTCAAATACTGGTCTACCAGCCACTGACAGCGCTCACCGGTACTCCTGGCCAGAGAACCGTTGTATACCGCCGCATACCCGGTACCGCCTGTCCAGTCTGCTGCATCCCGGTCTGCTGTGATATCCCGCTGTGCAATCCAGGCTGTTTCTGAATCCTTCAGCGATGCAAACGCACTGCTGGAAAGCTCGGATTTGATGTCCTGATAAATCTCATTGAGCAGGGAATCCCAATGCTGGTAATTGTCATAGGACAGCTGGTTCAAATCCGCCTGACTGCGTGCATTCTGGTCAATGGCATGCATTTCCGCCCAAAGCCCGTCAATCCGGGACTGATATTCCTCACGCAGAGCCGCATGCCGGTCATTTGACACAGGAGTCTCTGCTGTGACGGCAGGCACTTCCTGTTCCTCTGTCTCCAGAGTTTCCGTATCGGCAGACGTCTGCGGTGTTTCCGTCTGTCCCACAGACTGGGTATCCTGCCGGGCCAGCGCCGCTTCACGGTTCTGGCTGTTGAGTTTCAGAACGGTGACGGAAACAATCCCCACAACGAGTACCACTGCCGCACAGCAGATCAAGGCAAGCCGGATGCCGTTCCCTTTGCCTGCCGGCTGTTCCGGCTGCGGCGGAAATGGCACCTCCATGGTATCCTGCTGTTGGGCAGATTTCCCACACATGGGGCAGAATACTGCCTCATCCCGCATTGCTGCACCGCAGTGCGGACAGATTTTTTTCTCGATCTTTGTACCGCATTCCGGACAGAATGCCGCCTCCGGCTGTAACATCTGACCACAATTGGGACATTTCATCTTGTTACCCCTCTCCCCTATGGTTACCGGATATTCTGTCTGCCGTTCAGGGCACGCATCAGCGTCACCTCGTCAATATATTCCAGCTGTCCGCCCACCGGAATACCGTAGGCCAGACGGCTCACACGAATATTGAAGGGTTTGAGCAGGCGTGCCAGATACATGGCAGTGGCTTCACCCTCCGTATCCGGATTGGTTGCCAGAATGATTTCCTGTACATCCTCCTCTGCCACACGGTGCAGCAGTTCCCGGATATGCAGGTCATCCGGTCCCACATGATTCAGGGGGGAAATGGTACCATGCAGGACATGATACAGCCCATGATATTCCCGGGTTTTTTCAAATGCCAGTACATCCTTCGGGTCTGCCACCACACAAATGGTGGATGGATCCCGGGTTTCATCCGCACAGATGGGACAAAGCTCCTCATCCGTCAGATTCTGGCATTTCGGGCACAGATGAATGGTCTGCTTTGCGGCAGTAATCGCCTGCGCCAGCCGGTCCGCATCCTCCTTCGGCAGATTTAACACATGGAACGCCAGACGCTGTGCGGTTTTGCGGCCGATGCCCGGCAGCTTGGCAAATTCGTCTATCAGCGTTTCCACCGATGGTGCAAAATATTTCATGGACAATTAAAACAGTCCCGGCATTCCGCCGCCGGTTGCCTGACGCATGATGGAAGCACTCTCCTCATCTGCCTGCTTCAGTGCCTGATTGACTGCGGTGACAATCAGATCCTCCAGCATTTCGATGTCATCCGGGTCTACAACCTCCGGATTCAGCTTGAGGCTGAGCAGCTGGTTGGAGCCCTTGACAACAGCGGTCACTGCACCGCCGCCGGAGGTTGCGGTATATTCCTTATTGCCCAGCTCCTCCTGTGCCTTGACCATTTCTTCCTGCATCTTCTGTGCCTTTTTAATCATGGCGTTCATGTTCATACCGCCCATGCCGCCCATGCCGGCACCGCCTCTGCCATATCCACCAAACTTTCTAGCCATTGTACTATTCCTCCTGTTAATCGTTAATCTCTAATGTGATATCCAATTCGCCGGCTCTGCGGATGATATCATCCACAGGATTTGCCTTTGTAGAAAGGGTTCCGACGTTGCTTTCTTCCATAACCTTGACACGGTAGGGCTTTCCGGTTACCTGCTGCACTGCTTTGGACAGCGCATCTTTTACCTTGGTCTCGCTGCACAGCTCATAGGTAAAGGGATCCTCACAGACCACATACAAATCCTTGCCATGCAGGATGCCCTTGGCAAACGTCAGCTGGGCAAAGGTGCTCATAGGCAGCAGTTTTTTCGCCGCCAGCGTGATGTCATTCCATTGCGGGCTGCATTCCAGCTTTTTCGGCTGTACCGGTTCCGGCTTTTTCCGTGGTGCCGCTTCAAAGGGCGGCATGTCCTCATTCTCCGGTGGCGGTGCATCCTGATCGGAGGGAAATCCGTCATCATATGTCTGCGGTGCCGGTGCGGGAGCCGGTGCAGCAGCAACCACGCCATGGGCCAGCTTTTCCTCCAGCGCATCCATCCGGCCGCTGAGGGTATCATAATCCTCCGCCTGCAAACGGCACAGCCGAACCATGCACAGCTCCGCTTCAATCCGCCGGTTTGCCGCTCTGGGCATACGGATAAGTGCCTCCTGCAGAATGCCGGTATAGGCCAGCAGCCGGGATGCAGGCACCTGCTCACACAGCTGTGCCACTGTTTTGGCGGAATATGCCGGGGACAACAGCCCGGAAACATCGCCCTTGCTGGTTTTTACCAGCAGCATATCACGGATCAATCCCAGCAGCTGATCCAGTACAGCGCCCAACTCCCGTCCTGCCGTGTAGCTCTCTCCCAATTGGGCGATTGCCGCCGTCAGGTCACCCTGTAAAATATGGCGCATCAGCTCCACAGCGGTATCTCCCGCCAGAATGCCTACGCCGGATGCCACAAGCTCTTCATCAATCGGTCCGCTGCTGCCCGCTGCGGTACGATCCAGAATGGACAGGGCATCACGCAGGGCACCATCTGCCAGACGGGCAATCATCCGGGCACCGCCTTCGGTCAGCGGAATGTGTTCCTCCTCCGCGATTTCCAGCAGCCTCTGGGCAATGTCATGGGGTGCAATGCGGCGGAAGTCAAACCGCTGGCAGCGGGACAAAATGGTGGCAGGCACCTTATTGATTTCCGTGGTTGCCAGAATAAACAGCACATGCTCCGGCGGTTCCTCCAGCGTCTTGAGCAGCGCATTGAAAGCACCCTGTGACAGCATATGTACCTCGTCGATGATGTACACACGTTTTTTCACGCTGGCTGGGATATACCGCACCTCCTCCCGGATATCACGGATGTTATCCACGCCGTTGTTGGATGCTGCGTCGATTTCCACCACATCCAGCACACTGCCGTCCAGAATGCCCCGGCATGCCGGGCATGTACCACAGGGATCACCGCTCTGCAGATTGGTACAGTTCACCGCCCGGGCCAGAATTTTGGCGCAGGTTGTCTTGCCGGTACCCCGTGTTCCGGTAAACAGATAGGCATGGGACAAACGCCCGCTTTCCAGCTGTGCCCGCAGCGTATCGGTAATATGCCGCTGCCCCACAACATCCGCAAACCGGTTTGGACGCCATTTGCGGTACAAAGCCTGATACATGCCTGTCCCCTCCCTGACAAAAAAACATTTCTGTCCCCAGCCGCAGCCGGTGCAGCGGTACAGAATCTGAAAAACGGGCAATCGAAATTGCCCGTTTCCTTACGACTTATATACTGTGGGAACGATGCTCCGCACGACCGCGCACCGGCCGTTGAACGGGGCGTCATACCTGGTACCCGTGCCGTCCTGCTCAGACTCGGCATTCCTGCGGCACACAATGGGTTCTGCTTAATGCTGCTCGGTTCCCCGCCTGACATGGTTCACAGTCCACTGTTGCGAAGGACCGAATCTTCATCGCCCTCCGGCAAAGGTCAAACAATACACGCACCGCCCGCGGGCCGGGATTCACTCCTGCTATAGCGGATTGCAGGTGCAGGACACCGCTGCCGTCCCAGCTAGCGCAGCCATGCGGAACATCGTTTCCCCAATACAAAATTATTATACTATATTATGCACAGTAATGCAATCAAATTATTTTATATCAGTCGGAATCTTTTTTCTCCTCTTCTGCATAGGAATCACATTTTAACAGCAAATTGCCCACATTGACATATTTTTCTGCCAGTTCACTCATGGCTTCTGTGTCCACATCCGCCGAAGCGCCGTCATACATTTCCTTGACAATTTTACCGTCCCGATACAGCACTTCCTTTGTCAGCCAGTCACCGCTGGGGAAAATCACATAGCCCGGATATTTTTCATTGAAAATATCATTGCCCAGATAGGACGCATCGGTCTCCATGCCGAACAGATTGAGTATGGTGGGCAGAATGTCCGAGGTATTCACCGTCTTATCCACAACCTGAGGCTCCAGATCCTCTGCCCAGATAAAGAAGGGGGTCTTTTCCACCAGCAGTTCATTGTCGATGCCGGATTCCTCCCACAGCCGTTCTTTATCCGTCATGCCATAGGTATAATGGTCCGTAAATGCGATAATCGCCGTATTTTCCAGCTGTCCCTTTGCCTCCAGCTGCTGCATCAGCTCACCGAACATATCATCCACCAGTTTTGCCTTTGCCTTGAGACAATCCACCTCTTCATGGCCGGTCATACCCTTGTACTCCGGATATTTTTCCAGTGCATAGGCGCTCAGCACATCATCATAGGTATAGGGCATATGTGCCGACCGGGTGATATAAAACGTGAAAAACGGCTTGTCCGGATTGTCCCCGCCAAAGAACCGGGAACAAAGGGCCTCCTTTTCAAACATGTAATTCTCATCCAGCAGTACATCGTAATCCTGTACATATTCATCATAAAAGCTCACATGCTGCTCATAGCCCATGGCTGGATGCATAATATTGCGGTTATAAAATATGGAAGCATTATAATGGAAGGATTCCGCCGAATAGCCCGCATCCCGGAACAGATTCGGCATGCTTTCGGAAAAATCATTGGTACAGTAGGAGAAGGCCAGATTGCCGTCGGTGGGCAGGAACATGCCGGTATTCACACAAAATTCCGTATTAAAGGTACGCACGCCCCCATAGCCCGGAGTATACATGTTGGTAAAATTCAGGCCCTCCTCTATCAGGGCACAGATGTTGGGTGTGGTTTCCTCATCAATCAGCCAGTCATCCATGCTCTCCATCAGAATCAGGATGACATTTTTGCCCTCAAGCACGCCGGTCATATCATTTTCGGATTCCGCCGGATGGTATTGGTCAAAATATTCGTTGATTTCCTCTTGATTCTGTTCCAGCTCTGCCTGATATGCCGGCAGATGCTTGTATATGATATGCTTATACAAATCCCGTTCCAGTGTATGGTAAACGCCGCAAATGCGGTATACCTTCCGGGCATCATACATGGTTTCATATGTACCCTCCAGGGACGAGGAACGGCGCCATTCCTGCTGTGCACCCCACAGGTCCTTGTCACCGATTTCAAATACCTTCGCCGGCAGGAAATACAGCGCTACACAGCACAGTACACATACCGCCACACTGATGAGCCGATGATACCACCGGCATTTTCCCTTGGGCAGCAGCAGGATGCCGCCAATGCCAATCGCCAGCATGAGCACAATGGAGATGCAGAAGCCTTTGGTCAGGAATCCGAAAATAGAAGACGCAAATTCCGCGCCGTCTCCGGCATATCCCAGATCCGTCAGCCACATCATTTTATTGAAAATCAGATAATAGCCGGACTGTGCCACGGCATAAACCACAAAGAAAAAATAAATCAGACCATAGACCAGCCTTCCCAGCCAGCGGGGGAACAGCCAGACCAGCGCCGTCAGCAATACTGCCCAGACCGCTGAAAAAAGCCATGGAAAAATCAGTTCCTGGCACACATAATGGCGCATAAAAACTTCAATTCCCATAAAGGATGCCAGCATCCAGGCCATGCTGACCAATACACGCAGCTTTCCCTGCTTCAGGGATCCTGCCACTTTCTGCATAAAGGTATCTCCTTCCATTTCCTTTGAAAACCACAAAAGATGCTGCCGGTTTTGCACGGCAGCATCCCTTGCTGTACTTATTTTTTATCCGGCAAGCGCCGTATGCCACCAGTCGGAAATCCGGCTGAACATCACGCCAACCTGTGTCGTCTCCGGTACCGTTGTGTCCGGCGTTGTGGGCGTTGTTGGCGTATCCGGCGTGGTATCATCATCTGTTGTGGTATCATCATCCGTATCCGCAGGCTCTGTGACCTCCGGCTTTGGCTTTGGCCTTGGCTTTGGCTTCGGCGGTGAATAATGTCCTCTCGGACTGGTAACACGGTCACCCTCGCCAATCGGGTCATTGTCACCCTCATAGCAATAATACTCGTCGGTTACCTCCACATACAGCGGGAACAGACGGGTCAGATCCAGCATGGAAGCACTGCTGTACCGCCATTTATGCAGATCACATTCCTCCTCCGGCACATCATCCACATAGAACATACCGGTTTCAATCCGGCTGCCGCGCACATCGCCACGGCATGCCCGTGCCGGTGAGAGACCGCTGTCCAGACAGTATTCTGCCTCCACAAAGGTATCTTCCTCCGGCTCCTCAAAATGTTTGTCCGGTTTGTCCTCATGCAGCTGATCCATGACAGCGGACCAGGCCTGTACCGCCGGGTTCGGAGACAAATCGGGCAGACCATACTGCTCATCATAGCCAAACCAGCAGACACCTACATAATAGGGCGTATAGCCCGCAAACCAGCGGTCCTTGTTATCCGTGGTGGTACCGGTCTTGCCCGCCACGTCAATGCCATAAATCCGTGCCAGCCTGCCGGTGCCGTCTTCTACTGCATTGGTCAGCAAATCATTGACATAATATGGTGTGGATTCCGGGTGTTCAAATACCTGCTGCGGCGTATTGTCCTCGTTGGAGAGGATGGTTTCGCCATTGGCATCCACAACCTTGGTATAGCTGATGGCTTCCGAATAATTGCCATAGTTCGCCAGCGCAGTGTATGCCTGTGCCATTTCACGAACCGTTGCACCTTCGGTCAGCGCGCCCAGCGCCATCGGCGCATAATTCACATCATTATTGGCGGACAGCGTGGTAAAGCCCAGCTTTTCCGTCATGAAATTATATGACGCCTGGGGTGTCAGCATCTTGAGCACCTGCACGGCGACGGTATTGGTGGAATCCGCAACACCCTGCATGATGGTGGTCTGTCCGTCATACCGGCGGTTTTCATTACGTGGCCATGCCGAACCGCTCAGATTGAATACCGGCATATCCGTAACTACGGAATAGGGGGTAATCAGCTTCTGGTCGATTGCCGGGGCATATATGCTCAGCGGCTTGATCGAGGAGCCCGGAGACCGTTTGGACTGGGTGGCACGGTTGAGCACAAGGCTCTCGGTTTTCTCTCCGCGTCCGCCCACAACGCCCCGGATCTGTCCGTTGGTGGGATCCAGCACCATCATGGCGGATTCCGGACGCATGCCGTTTTCCGAAATGCTGGGGAAATTGCTGTTGTCCTCATAAACCGATTCCATGGTTTCCTGCACATCCATATCCACGGTGGAATAGATGGACAGGCCGCCGCTGTTGACCACAGTGCGTGCATAGGTTTCGGAATAACCCAGCTCCTCCTGCAGATCCTTGACCACATCTGAAATCACCATGTCGGTAAAATAAGAATATGCCTTGTTTTTCTTCTGGCCGGAGGTATTCTCCTCATAGGCAAGCTCTTCCGCTACGGCTGCATCATATTCACTCCTGGAAATATAGCCCTGAGAATACATCTCGGAAAGCACAGCTTGCTGGCGTTCCTTTGCCTGCTCAGGATACTTGAAGGGATTATATGCCGCCGGGTTCTGGGTCAGTCCGGCAATCAGGGCACATTCCGCCAGATCCAGCTCGCTGACCGGCTTGTTGAAATAGGTCTTTGCCGCCGTCTGTACGCCATAGGCATTCTTGCCGAAGTAAATGATATTCATATACAGCTCAAGGATGGTTTCCTTGCCGTCAACCTTTTTCTCCAGCGTCAGGGCGCGCATGATTTCCGTCACCTTGCGCTTGACGGAATAATCGTCATCATCTGTCATGTTTTTGACCAGCTGCTGGGTGATGGTGGAGCCGCCGTAGCTGCTGCCGCTGGGAAGAATCCAGTTCAGCGCCGCACCCATGGTACGTTTCCAGTCCACGCCCTTGTGCTCATAGAAGCGTTTGTCCTCAATCGCAACAAATGCATCCGACAAATCCTCCGGTATGTTATCCATATCGACCCATTCACGGTTTTCCTCGCTGGCAAGCTTCTGCAGAACCTGCTGATTGCCGCTGTCATCGTTGTAATAAATGACGCTGTTGAATTTCATCGAAAGACTGCTGATATCCAAATCAGCCTCCGGCATAATTACCAGATTCAAATACGCAACAAATGCGCCAAGGCATATGGTTGCGGTTGTCAGACCGATGAGAAACAGCGTTAGTATGGCAAATCCGACTTTTCCGGCTCTGCTTTTTTTCCTGCGTTTTCTGGCCAAGCCTGTTACCTCCTGCTGTCCTACGGTAAAGTGATTTCATATTCACTAACATCATATTCACTAACATTATACCACATTTTGTCCAAAAATCCATAGCTACTTGGAATCCATGGTATATTCTTCACAAATTCGGAGAAAATGTAAGAAATAAGCGATGGATTTTGGGCATTTTTTCACGTTTTTTCGCCCGAAATTCCCAGCATATACACTTTATTTCTGATAGGAGGCATGCAAAGCCATGAACCGTACCGTTGCTGTATTATCGCTGTGCTGCATCACGCTGTTTTCCTTTCTGATATACCAGCAGCTTTCCTTCCGTTCGGATTCCGTACCGGTTTCCGATCCCATTTCCGCAGAGGAGCAGACAGATCCCCAGCCACTGTACCTTGTCCGGGCAGAAAATGGTGTCCTGTGCATCTATCCCTACGGCTCGGATACCCCTGCGGAGGTAACCGATATCCGTCTTTCCTCCCTGCGGGAATATGACCAGCAGCTGATGAAGCAGGGCTTTCCCCTGTATTCTGAAGAGGATCTTGCCAGCTTTCTGGAGGATTTCGGCAGCTGAGGCATGAAAAAAACGGAGAGACCTTGCCATCTCCCCGTTTTTGCCCTGTCCGGTCAGCCCATGGGAATCTCTGTCTGCGGGCGCACGCCGCAGTACCGCAGCAGATAATCCTGCTGGCACCGGTCAAAATACTGCTCCGCCTGCTCCAGTCCCTGAAATTCCACCGACGATGCCGGCTGTCCGATGACCTGCTGGTCATACCGCAGATACCGTACCAGTGCCTTGCGGTTTGCCGACGGAATTTCATCCACGGTCAGGCATGCGCTCCAGAATTCATCTGCACATGCGGCAGACAGCAGCAGCTTCCGTTCCCCGCCATGGTCCAGATGCACAACAATCAGGCCCACCGGCCGGCAGCGCACCAGCGTCATCGCCGGCAGAGGCTGGCTGCACAGCAGCACGGTCTCCATCGGCATGCCCTCCGGCGTGCAGGTGCGGGGCAAAAAGCCGGTATTGTGTGGTGCACCAATATTGGAATCACTCAGATGATCCAAGCACAGCAGGCCCGCTGCACCGTCAAAGGACAATACCGCTGTACTGCCCATGCTGTTCGCCGTAAAAATCGTATATTCTTCCCTGCGCATCAGTTCCGGCTGTAAATCATGCCAAATATTCATGTACTTCCCTCGCTTTGGATTCTTCGGTTTCTGATTTGTGCCAGTATCGCACCTCTCCTGTCTGTTTCACCGGCAGGTGCGAAAATATGTTTTGCTGCCGCAAAGGATTTCCTGTGAAATCACACGGCTTGCGCCGCGGCTGCATTTATTATAGCATAAACCCTTAAAAATGCAAATTTGAAACGGTTATCCGGACAAAAAACAGCACCGTCAACAAAAACGGTGCTGTCAATCTGCGTTTTTTCGGAATCAGGTAAAATATTCTGTCAGAATATATGCCATTTCCCCACGGGTGCATGCCTTCTTCGGATAGTAATAGCTGGATTTTTCCAAAGCAACATATCCCAGCATGCCCTTGTAATTTGCCCACTTGACGGCTTTGAGTGCCCAGGAGGATACACTGGATGCATCCCTGAAGCTCAGCGCCTTGCCGGAGGTAGGCTTGCCGGCATAATTGTGCATGATTGCCACAGCCTGCTCATGGGTGACATAGTCATTGGGGCCAAATTTCTGGGAAGAATAGCCGGATACATAGCCCTTCTTATATGCCCAGAGAACTGCCTTATAATACCATGCGCTCTTGCTGACATCCTTGAATGAAAGTGTGCCGCTGACTGCCGGGCAACCTGCACGGCTGTACAGAATCTGGGCTACCTGTGCACGGGTCAGACTGTTATTGGGAGAAAACTTGTTCTCACTGGTGCCAACCATCATGCCATGGTCATAAACATACTGGATGGAATCTTTATACCATGCGCTGGAGCTGATATCGCTAAAGATCGCGCTGACGGAAGAATTGTCAGATACTGTTATGCTGCCAAATTCCGGCCAGTAGGTATTTTTTGCCTGATTGCCCCGGGATACGGCAACGCTGGCACGATTTGCCGGTACTTCATAGTAATAGCACCAGTAATAGCCTGCGTCATATGCACCGGTGGAGGAGTTGGCATGGGTTTTCATCTTGTTGTTGATGGTCAGGCCATTCCACAGATAGACACTGGTATTGGCAGACAGCTCCTTTTTCAGATAATTGAGCTGTCCGGTCAGGGAAGTCCAGCTGTAACCATTGCTGCTGCACCAGTTCTTCATCGCATCAAACCGTTCGTTGTGCCACTGGCAGATGCCGTAGCTGGTGCCGTAATCGCCATAGCAATTGGGATTGAAATTGGATTCTGCCTTGATATTGGCAAGTACGCCGCTGGCTGCCGCTGCATTGTATCCCATCTTCTTGATGAAAAATTCAAAAATCGTATAGGCATTTGTGCTTGCTGCGGACTGCTGGGAACGAACCGAACCCTCTGGATCCGCTGCAGATTCACTGCGCTGTGCCAGAACATAGGGAAGCTCCGCTGCCGTGTCAGCCAGGACATATGTATTCTCATCCCACTGGGGGATATACTCATAATAGAAATCGTCCGTGGTGCTGTAATCACTGCGGTTCACCCAGGTGACCGGAATCTCTGCCACCGTACCGTCAGCCAGAGCTGCCGTTACTGCCTGGGGCATCTGGGCAGTCAGCTCCGCCTCATCCTGTCCCAGTGTAAATGTGATGGTGCCAATTTCCTGGCCCGCCTGTTCAAAGCCTGTGATTGTCTTTACTGCCGTTGTTTCCGGTGCAATGTCCGAAGCAAAAGCTACTGTCGGCAGCACCCCGGCAATGAAAGATGCTGTTAAAACCATTGCGCCGATCCGCTTCACTGTCATCATCCAAATACTCCTCTCACCTTTTTTCTCTCTATCTCAAATCTTCATCATGAATTTTAATCAATGAATTCATGTTAACAAATTTTTCCCATTTTGTAAACGCCCTGTAACCAAATTCTTTGAAAATTTTTGTTTGGATTTGAAAATTTTCCCGATTTTCCGTATAAATGTTCGGTTTTTTTGATATAAATTCGAAAGTATCTGCAACAATTCTGTGAACGGATGGAATATGTACCGCCAGCCTCCCGGTATAACCGGAAGGAGGCAGGAAATTCAGGCAGCCGCAACCAGTTCCAGCAGCGGAATGCCTGTCTCAAACAGCCTCTTGTAGCATGCTGCACAACTTCGGTATGCATCAAACTGTTTCTGTGCTTCTTCTGCATCTCCATAGCATTTCCAATGCCCGCAGCAGGTATAATTCCTGCCCTGGTTATGTATGAACCCAATGACATCCCCCAGCGGATATCCCAGAAAAATTCCGATTTCATGGGGAAAATCCCGCTGGATACACAGCCTCCGTGCCAGCTGGCACAGCACCTGATCCATGCTCCGGGACATGTCATAGCCCTCTCCGGACAAAAATGCCCGGATTTCCTGCTGCTCCAGTACCTGCTGTACCCATGCCCGGCGGCAGACATAAATCAGGCAGCTTCCGGTACTCCGGCACCGTTTCAGCACCCGGATCTGCAGTCCGCTGGGCTGAAGCTTCCGGTTCCATGCAAACACGGCGGAAAACAGCTCCGGTGTTTCCTCACAGCGGAACAGATTTGCCGGCTTGAGTCCGGCGAGCGTGGGGGAACAGGATTCTACCAGCATTGCTTCCAGTGTATGATTCATTCGATTTCCTCCCTGTCATGATATCAGGCAGTATGCCCAAATCGCCATTAGTTTAAGCTAACTTTTTCTGTAAAAAAAAGAAAACTATTTCAATTGTTAGTTATTGCTAATTTACCAAACATTCCCCCTTCTGTCAAGCCCTCAAAAAAATCCCCCTGTCCTGGCATCGGACAGAGGGAACAGATATTTGCCGCTGTATAATCAGCCGGTTCCGCCGTTATTTCTTCTTTTTCTTTTCCCACTCTTCCCAGGGAATCAGCTCATCTCCACGGACAATCCAGGCAGTATCTGCCAGCCGTGCCAGCGGGGTATCCGACAGGGAATCGGAATAAAAGGTTTCAATCGGCACCTTGCCAAATCTCTCATAAAACCGCCGCACCTTTTCTTCTCCCCAGCAGTTGATACCGGTATATATACCGGTATGCGGGTCTACACGGGATGCCATCAGATGCTTGATGCCAAGCTGCTCACAGGCTGGCTGCAATAAAAATTCCGGCGAAGCGGAAATGATGACATCATCCTCCCGCTGAGTCTTTTCGATGTACCACGACTTGATATTCTTCAAATGGCTGCGCCAGAAATCCTGTACCAGCTTGTCCGTATCTCCCACAGCCCGCAGAAAATGATACATCTGCTGCTTAAACCGGGTCTTGTCAATCACCTTCGCCTGATACAGGGCAAAGGCAACTGCCGTACCGGGCCAGCTGTAAATCATCAGCGGCCTGTGCCGCAGGCAATAGAAATAAAAGTCTACGGTGCTGTCACCATGGTAAATTGTCTGGTCAAAATCATATACATTCATGCTTTGGTTCTCTCCGTTGCCATACAATCAGTCCTGTGCGCCCGATTCCTCCGGCTCCATCACAGCGGCTTCTTCCCTGCTGAAGCATACGCTGATGGCATCCGGGCCGGTATGGGCACCGATGACCTCATTGAGTACAATTAATTCCACATGCTTCAGCCCGGCATGCCGGAGCAGTGCTTTTGCTAATTCCTCTGCCTCTTCCCGGCAGTCTCCATGGCTGATATATACCTCACCGCCTGCGGGAAGCCGGGCTGTCAACTGGCGTTCCAACAATTCCAGCGCTTTTTTACGCCCACGAATCTTTTTGCCCGGTACCAATACACCTGCTTCCATCTGCATCAGCTGGCATGCAGTTCCCCGGGCTCCGAACAGGGAATGCTGTGGCTCTATGTCTCCATTGCGCTGCAAATATTTAGGGTCATCCACCAGAACATACTGAACAATCTGATTCCGAAAGGCTTCCGCCCACTCTGCCAGCTGTTCTGCTGTCATTCCTTCCGCCTTATGCCGGACTGCTTCCCGCACCAGCAGGGCCTGTCCGCCGGAAACCGCAAGGGTATCCACACAATAGATTTCATTGTCATATCGTTTCCGCAGCTCTTCTGCCGCCCCGCAGGCAGTCTGATACTGCGTACTCAGCCGGGAAGACAGTCCAAAATAGACCACATCCCGTCTGGATTTTAAAATCCCCTCAAAAACACTGGTAAACGCCGTCTGATCTGCAGGTGCGGTGGTAATAATGGTGCCATTGCGCAGCTGCTGATAAAACTCTGAAAAGGATACAGTTCTGCCGAAATCATCCTCCGCGGTATCCCAGCCCTCAACCGTGAATCGGAGCGGTACCGTACAGATACCGTTCTGAAACAGAAATGCCTCTTCCAGATCGGGTACGGAATCCGTGACAATAACATATCCCATAATTTTGCTCCCTCCGCGTCAGTCTGCCGGAATAATTTCAATCCAGTAATTATCCGGATCATGGATAAAATAGATGCCCATTGCCGGGTTTTCAAAGCAGATACAGCCCATCTCCTGATGCTTGGCGTGTGCTGCCTCAAAGTCATCCACCCGCATTGCCAGATGGAATTCATTTTCACCCAGATCATATGCCTGGGGATGTTCCTTCAGCCAGGTCAGCTCCAACAGATGCGGTGTCGCTGCATCACCCAGAAAGACAATGGTAAAGTCACCGCTTTCCGGCTGAATGCGGCGTGTTTCCACCAAACCCAGCGCTTCCTGATAAAATGCGATGGATTGTTCCAGATTGGTGACATTAAAGTTATTATGTGCAAATGTGAATTTCATTGGATATATCCTCCTTCAACCGTCAGGTTTCGATGATTAATTCTATTATACGTGGAATGGCATACTTTCGCAATGGCTGGAGGGATAAAATATTCCGTAAAAAATCCCTCCCACGGCAGCGCTGCAGGAAGGATTGTTGGTTGTTTTGTCATAAACCGCCTTTGTCCGGGAATCTGTGAAGGCAATTGACAAATGCATAAAATACGGATATACTGAGAATAGAAAAAGGGCACTACCGATAGACGGTTGCCCTAATACGATTTACTTTAAGAAGTAACCGCTAGTTTACCAGGCTGGGCGGTTACTTCTTTTTTATTAACTCTATAAGTAGGGTAACGATCATACTCATTACCGTCAAAACAATCATGATAATCTCATAATCACTCATAGGGCAGCCCTCCTTCCTGAACGTCAGAGGGCAAAAGAAGCTGCCCTCTGTCAGAAGGGACAACCGCCTACCGTTATTGGTAGTGCCAGGTACAGCATACCATATCAAATCCTGCATTTCAACAAAAAATCCCCGAATCCAAACGGAAACGGGGATTTTATTTATATAGTTGGTATGGTTTTAAAGGCTATTATGAGAATGATTACATAACACCCTGAGCCTTCATTGCCTCAGCAACCTTCAGGAAGCCAGCAATGTTTGCACCTGCAACCAGGTTGCCCTCGCAGCCATATTCCTTAGCAGCAGCAGCAATGTTGTGGTAAATATCAACCATGATCTGATGCAGCTTGCTGTCAACCTCTTCAAAGGTCCAGGACAGACGCTGGGAGTTCTGGCTCATTTCCAGAGCGGAGGTAGCTACGCCGCCTGCGTTTGCAGCCTTAGCCGGAGCAAACAGAACGTTGTTGCTCTGGAATACAGCAACAGCTTCCGGAGTGGACGGCATGTTAGCGCCTTCGCCAACTGCCATAACGCCGTTAGCAACCAGTGCCTTTGCATCTTCCTCATTGATTTCGTTCTGGGTAGCGCAGGGCAGAGCGATGTCGCACTTGACAGTCCAGATGCCCTTGCCCTCGAAGTACTTCGCAGACGGAACTGCCTCAACATACTCCTTGATACGGCCGCGGCGAACTTCCTTGATTTCCTTCACAACATCCAGATTGATGCCGTTCTCGTCAACAATGTAACCGTTGGAGTCAGACAGAGCAATAACCTTTGCGCCCAGAGCAGTTGCCTTCTGGGTAGCGTAGATTGCTACGTTGCCGGAACCGGAGATAACAACGGTCTTGCCCTCAAAGGAAGTACCATGATCCTTCAGCATAGCGTCAACCAGGTAGCACAGGCCATAACCGGTAGCCTCGGTACGAGCCAGGGAACCACCCCACTGCAGGCCCTTGCCGGTCAGAACGCCAACGTACTCGTTGCGGATGCGCTTGTACTGGCCGAACATATAGCCGATTTCACGTGCGCCAGTGCCGATATCGCCAGCCGGTACGTCGGTGTCAGCACCAATGTGACGGCACAGCTCGGTCATGAATGCCTGGCAGAAACGCATTACTTCAGCGTCAGACTTGCCCTTCGGGTCGAAGTCGGAACCACCCTTGCCGCCGCCGATCGGCAGGCCGGTCAGGCTGTTCTTGAAGATCTGCTCGAAGCCCAGGAACTTGATGATAGAAGCGCATACAGACGGATGCAGACGGATGCCGCCCTTGTACGGTCCGATTGCGGAGTTGAACTGGTAACGGAAGCCACGGTTTACCTGAACCTTGCCGTTGTCATCAACCCATGCTACACGGAACTGGATGCCGCGTTCCGGCTCAACGATGCGCTCGAATACGCCAGCCTCTACCAGATCCGGACGACGCTCAGCTACCGGCTGGAGGGACTCCAGTACTTCGTAGACTGCCTGCTGGAACTCCGGCTCACCCGGGTTACGCTTTACAACGGTGTCATAGACACCCTGCAGATAGGTGTTAGTAATAGCCATTTTAGATTTTCCTCCATACATTATGGTTTAATCACATCTTCGGTTAATAATCATACCACAAGTTTGGCAATTTGAAAATACAAAAATTGCAAAATTCATAATTTTTTTCTAAATGACTATTTTTTCGAGTTTATTCCTTCTTATTTTTGATTACTATTTCCTCATTTTTCATGAAAAAAGACGGAATATCCTGCAAAACTCTCTTTTATGCAGTCAATTATGCCCGTTTTATCATTTTTGCACATTTTCCTGCAAAACCATAAATTTACCACTTTTTAAGTATAATCATGCTGTTTTTAACCCACACTGTAACATTATTTCCCATACTTTTCCCCTTTTTTAACAACCGTTTTGCAGGAAATAAACGTTTGTGCTGCAAATCCTTGTTTCGCCCTGTTTCCCGCCCCTTCCCCCTTCATTGACTTTTCCGGCGCAAATGGGTATCATGGAATAGACGATACACGTTACGCTGGAAAGGAGGTTTCCGGATGAAAAAAACAGAAATCGCGCAGGAAGCCCGACGCCGTGTGAGAAAATCCCTGTTCAGCTTCCTGTTCAACCGTTTGACGATCAGTGCCTTTTTGGTTCTGCTGCAGTTTGCTGTGCTGCTGTATGTCCTGTTAGAACTACAGGGCCGTATGCTCCATATCTATCAGGCGTTGCAAATCATCAGCATTCTGGTCATTATCTGGCTGATCCGTAAACCGGATAATCCTGCCTATAAAATTCCATGGATTATCATTATCCTTGCCTTTGCCCCCTTCGGTACATTGTTTTACCTGTTCTGGGGCAATACACCATTTAACCGTGCCCGGCTGGTGAAAATCAAGCCCCTTCATATCGACCGGTTTGAACAGTTCTGTGCTTCCGATACCCGCAGCCTGTGCACCAGCCTGCCCCGCTTCCGGCGCAACTGTGAATATCTGCAGAATATCGCAGATATGCCCGCCTGGAAAAATACTTCCTCAGAATTTTTTTCACTGGGAGAATATATGTTCCACTCCATGCTGCTGGAACTGAAAAAGGCAGAACGCTTTATCTTTATGGAATATTTCATCATTGAACCAGGTATGATGTGGGATTCCATTCTGGAAATCCTGAAGGAAAAAGCAGCTGCCGGTGTGGAAGTCCGGGTTATGTATGATGATGTAGGCTGCATGTCTACCCTTCCCATGGGATACCATAAAAAACTGGAAGCTATGGGCATTCAGGTTGTCCGCTTCAACCGCTTCCTGCCTACCCTCAACACATATCTGAATTATCGTGACCACCGGAAAATCTGTGTGATTGACGGAAATGTGGGATATACCGGCGGTATCAATCTGGCAGATGAATATATCAATGAAAAGGAACGCTTTGGACATTGGAAAGACAGTGCTGTCAAGCTGACCGGCAGTGGTGTTGTCAATCTGACCGCTCTGTTTTTACAGCTGTGGGATTTCTCCGTTGGCACGGAGACCGATGACATTTCCCATTATGCTCCCACGGTACTGGCTCCCAGTGACGGCTATGTACAGGCCTTTGCAGATTCTCCGCTGGATAACTTCAATGTCAGTGAAATTGTATTCATGAATATCATTTCCAGCGCAACTCGCAGTGTATATATCACTACGCCTTATCTGACACTGGATAATGAAATGATTACCGCACTGTGTACCGCTGCTCAGTCAGGCATTGATGTGCGTATTGTCACCCCCGGTATTCCGGATAAAAAAACCGTTTTTGCCGTGACCCGTTCCTATTATCGTCAGCTCATTGAAGCCGGTGTACGGATTTATGAATATACCCCCGGTTTCCTGCATGAAAAAATGATTGTAGCCGATCATGACATTGCCGTTGTGGGTACCATCAACATGGATTTCCGCAGCTTTTATCTGCATTTTGAATGCGGCACAGTATTCTACCGTTCCTCTGTGGTAGATAAAGTCCGTGATGATATTTTGGAAACCATCGGCAAATCCCATGAAATTGACAAACAATGGCTTGACAGCTATCCCTGGATCAAATCCATCGGTGCCTCTCTGCTGTCCCTATTCGCCCCGCTGTTATAACACAGCAATCCGGCAGTGAAAGGAAATGTATCCTTTCACTGCTTTTTGGTTGGGTTCCTGTCGGGTTCATCCTCTTCAAACCGGAACAGTTCATTTGGTGTACATTCCAACAGCTGGCAAATCGCTTCAATGTTCTCATACCGGATGGAAGCAGTCTGATTGTTGACCATTTTATTAAAATTCTGATAGCTCATTCCCAGCTGCTTATACAGCCAGTATTTCGTATGTCCCCGCTGCTGCAGCAGCTCCAGTACATTCAGCCGGACCATAGAACAATCCCTCCCACTATCTAATGTTTCCATTAGATAGTAAAGGAATCCCTTCATTGACATATAGATTTTCGCATTATATAATGTAAACATGAGATATGCTTCATTCTGTCATAATGGCAGAAATGATGCAGCAATTGGGGATGCCGCACATCGGTTATATGAGACAGCCTTTTGGGGACAAAAAAACAGCAGCGAGAGGAACATGCTTTCACCCGCTGCTGTTCTGTTTTATCTTACCTCTGTGCCGCCCCATTCCACAACAGTAAAGCCTGTGCGCTCTACATATTCCAGCTCCGGCGCTTCCACCTCCACCGGTTCCTCCAGAGCCTGATATGCCATAAACACCCGCAGAATGCTGTCCGGTTCCGGTGTGATGTCCAGTCTGGCACTGCTGGTATAGGCATCCGTCTGGAAGGTAATCAGGTTGTATGGATTGTCCTGCATTTTGGGCAGCCAGTACACAATGAACTCATTGTATTCCCTGGGTTTCAGTCCCATCCGGCTGAGTGTTGTCTGCAAAAAGTCTGCTGTATCGGTTCCCTTTACCACAAATCCCCTGCTCATGTCATAATCGGAATCGCTTTTACCTTCCCAGAACAGGTAGGAATAGATTTTCCCATCCCCAGCCACCAGCGTACCATCCGGCTGTGCGGTTACCAGCCAGCCGTTATCATAGGCAGGATAGGTACAGGTCAGTTCGCCGTCATACTCCAGCTTTACATTGACCTCGGTTTCTTCCTCTGGATACAGGTAAATAACAGGTTTGGCGGAAACAGATGCTTCCTCTATGCTGCTGTTCTGTAACGTCAGAATCAAATATATAACCGCAATGCAGGCTATAATGAGTGCAATCACTTTCATGATTTTCTTTTTCACAGATATCGCCTCCCTGTTATGGATGTTTTCATTATATCATGTTACAAACAAAATCAACAGCAACAGTATGGAAACAATCAGATAACAGAAAAAGCGTGCCGGAACGATACCGACACGCTTTCTCTATCCTAATTCAGCTAAAATCAGATTCTTGCAACGCCGCTCTTGCGTGCAGCCTCTGCCACAGCAGTTGCAACCGCATCGCGTACACGGGGATCAAACGGCTTGGGCATGATGTTCTCCGCGCTCAACTCCTCATCCGAAATCAGATTTGCCAGTGCATAAGCAGCTGCAATCTTCATGTCCTCATTGATATCAGAGGCACGAACATCCAGTGCACCGCGGAATACGCCCGGGAATGCCAGCACATTGTTGATCTGGTTCGGATAATCCGAACGGCCGGTACCAACAACAGCTGCACCGCCGCGCTTTGCTTCCTCCGGCATGATTTCCGGAACCGGATTTGCCATAGCAAATACCATCGGATCCTTTGCCATGGTACGAACCATATCTGCTGTCAGGACATTCGGCGCAGACATGCCAAAGAAGATATCTGCCCCCGGCAGAACCTCTGCCAATGTACCCTGTTTGTTTTCCGGATTGGTAATGGTAGCCATGTATGCCTGTTCAGAATTCATCTGCTCACATCCTTCATACAGTGCGCCGAATTTGTCACACATGATGACATTCTTCAGGCCCATGCTAACCAGCAGCTTGGTCACTGCAATAGCAGCTGCACCGGCGCCATTGACAACCATTTTGATTTCCGACAGTTTGCGTCCGGTCAGACGGCAGGCATTAATCATAGCAGCTGCACAGCAAATTGCTGTACCATGCTGGTCATCATGGAATACCGGAATATCACAGCGTTCCTTCAGCTTGCGTTCAATTTCAAAACAGCGCGGAGCGGAAATATCCTCCAGATTGATACCGCCAAAGGAACCGGCAATCAGGGCAACGGTATTGACAAATTCATCTACATCCTTGGTACGGACACAGAGCGGGAATGCATCCACATCACCAAATTCCTTGAACAGGGCACACTTGCCTTCCATAACCGGCATGCCTGCCTCCGGTCCGATATCACCCAGACCCAGTACAGCAGAACCATCGGTAATCACGGCTACCAGATTATGCCGACGGGTATATACATAGCTCAGGTCCACATCATCCTTGATTTTCAGGCACGGCTGTGCAACACCGGGAGTATATGCAATGGACAATGCATCTGCATCCTCTACCTTGCAGCGGGAAATGACTTCGATTTTGCCCTTCCAGTCACGGTGGGCCTGTAATGCTCTTTCTTTCTGATCCATGATGACCTCCACTGATACATATTTTCTAATTCTATTATTGTACCACTACACCGTGCTAAACACAAATGCTATTTTTTCAAAGCAGGCAATTTCTCTCCTTTGTCATCTGTTACAGTTTGTTTACAATTCTTTCATAAACTATTTACGCGAACAGGAATAAATCTTCATATTTTTTCCGTATAATCATATCATCATAAAGGAAAGCAGTTTGATCTGTATTTTCTTTATCCATGAAATCGCACTTTCTTTTGTTTTTATACCTATCTTTCTACCCCCTTTCTACCGCAGACTCTCCTGAGCCGGACAAGCAACCGCTTGTCCGGCTCAACTTTTTTATGCTTTTCCATGATACGATTGATACGCAAAGCACAAACATTGGATGTTGAAACGCAGCTTTTTCGTATCAATTGAAACCGCTGCACGAAAAAGAAAAATAGCTGCTACTCCCTCAGTCACCTTCGGTGACAGCTCCCTCCTCTGAGGGAGCCTTTACATCATACCGTCCATTTTGCCGTAAGAGATAACAATGAAACGATCCACACAAAAAAGCCTCCCTCTTGGAGGGAGGTGGATTTGTCCGAAGGACAAAGACGGAGGGAGTTGAACCGCAAATCTTTCGTATCAATTGAAACCACTGCACGAAAAAAAAGCAGCCGATTCTCTCGACTGCTTACATGGAGCGGATGACGAGGCTCGAACTCGCTACCTCCACCTTGGCAAGGTGGCGCTCTACCAGATGAGCTACATCCGCATTTCGTTGTCTCTGTCCTAACGACGATATTTATTATACGCATCTTACCGCCATTTGTCAACACTATTTTTATGTTTTTTTAAAAAACTTTTTCCTATAAAAAACGCCGGCACAGCTTCCCCACTCCTGAAGCCGTACCGGCAGATATAAGCAATTTGTTTTACCTGTCCAGCATGTCCAGAATCTGTGCCGGCTCATCTGCTAAAACATCCGCACCGTTCTGAATCAAATCCTCCCGGTCACGGAATCCCCATGTGACACCCACCGCAGTCAGACCAGCATTGTTTGCCGTCTGCATATCCACGCCGGAATCTCCTACATATAAAACCTCCTCCGGTTTCACATCCAGCTGTTCCATGACCAGTTTACAGGAAGTCGGGTCCGGCTTGCGCGGAATGCCTTCATGCTCACCAAAGACCACATCGGTCTGTCCCGGGAAAAAATGCCGGATCAGCTGCTGAGATGCAGCGTCAATTTTATTGGACAGGACACCAATCCGTATGCCGCGTCTGCGCAGACTGGACAGCAACTCCGGTATACCGTCATATGGTACCGTGCTGTCATGGATATGTGCCCCATAATACTGCTTGAAATCAGCCAGCGCAGCATCAATTTCCGCCTCTTCCGTTCCGGCAGGCAAAGCCCGGCGCATCAGATTGCGAATGCCATTGCCCACAAACTGCCGCACCTCCTCTGTGGAGCGGGGCGGCAGCCCGCGCAGGCTGAGTGCTGCATTCACTGCACTGCGTAAATCCTCCAGTGTGTTGAGCAGCGTACCATCCAGATCAAAAATAACTGCATGTTTCAAACAGAAAGCCTTCTTTCCGACATAATCTTTTTTCTTTCCCATAAGGGAAGCATGTATATTATCTGGTTCGCGGATTGAGCCGCTTGCCGCCATAGGTAGCCTTGCGCAGGAAACCGGATACATCCTTATTGATTGCCTCACGGCGTACACGCCAACTCCAGTTTCCACCCAAAGTAGAGGGAATATTCATCCGTGCATCCGCACCAAGGGACAGCAGATCCTGCATGGTGGTCATGGCAATGGTACAGGGCGATGCAAAAGCAGTCCGAATTGCACTCCAGCCCAGCGGTTCCTTATCGGAAACCCGCAGATATTCCTTCATCACATCACGATCCGCATCACTGCACTTGTCGTTAAACTGCTCCACCACGGTTTCGGAATCATGGGTGGAGGTATAACCGACACAGTTCTTGGGCCAGTTGAACGGAATATGGTCATTGTTTTCATCCGCACGCATGCCGAAAATCATCACACGCATGCCCGGATATCCGCTCTTCTTGAGGAATTTGCGGACATCGTCATCAATATCGCCCAAGTCCTCTGCAATAATCGGCACATCACCAAGGGCTGCCTTGATTGCCTTGAACAGCTTCATCCGCGGGCCCTTCTTCCATTTGCCATTGATAGCAGTATCTTCTCCCCCCGGAATCTCCCAGTATGCCTGGAAGCCGCGGAAATGGTCAATTCTGGTCACATCAAACAGAGCCAGATTGCGGCGTACCCGCCAGATCCACCACTTATAACCATCTGCCTCAATCACCTTCCAGTTATAGGTGGGATTGCCCCAAAGCTGTCCGGTTGCAGAATAATAATCCGGCGGAACACCTGCCACACCATGGGGCTTGAGTTCCCGGTCTACCTGGAACATTTCCGGATGTGCCCAGACATCACAGCTGTCCGGGGAAACATAAATCGGAATGTCACCGATAATCTGGATGCCCTGCTGATTGGCATAGGCATGCAGCTTTTCCCACTGGGTAAAGAACAGGTACTGCATAAAGACATAGAAATCAATTTCCGGCTTCAGCTCAAAGGCATACTTCCGCATCGCCTCCGGGTCACGCTGCCGGATGGCTTCGTCATCCCAGTCCCACAGTGCCTTGTGATCGAAATACTTTTTCAGGGACATAAACATGGCATAATCTTCCACCCAGTCCCGGTTATCCCAACGGAATGCCGCCATTTTGCCCAGCAGCTTCATATCCGCACGGTCAAATGCACGACGCAGAACCGTAAAACGGGTCTCTGCCAGCTTCTCATAATCCACGCGATCCGGATTTTTTCCTACATCTGCATTCTCCAGATCCTGCTCGGTCAGCAGACCCATCTCTGCCAGCATATCAAGATCAATAAAATATGGATTGCCTGCTGCCGCCGAGAAGCACTGGTACGGGCTGTCACCAAAGCCGGTCTGTCCAAGGGGCAATACCTGCCAGTAGGTCTGGCCGCCATCACGCAGAAAATCAACAAAATCGTAGGCATCCTTGCCCATGGTGCCAATGCCGTATGGCGATGGCAGGGATGAAATGTGCAGCACTACGCCGCTGGATCGTTCAAACATCGTAACACCTTATCCTGTTTATTTATTTTGCAAACGAATTGCATTTACGCGGCATTTCCGTTATAATCAATATCATTGACAGAAATACCGTGATTTTTCATGAATATCAATTATTTTATACGACGGAGGAGAGTATCCCCATGCGCATGCGTAAAAAAAAGAATCTGGATTCCCGACTGGCCAATTGTGCGCCGGTACTGGTTGCGGATCCGGAAAACCACAAGGGAAACTGGCGTGCCCTGTTCAAAAACAGCAATCCGCTGCATCTGGAAATCGGCTGCGGCAAAGGCCGTTTTATCGTGGAAACCGCCCGCCGGAATCCGGACATCAACTATGTCGCCATAGAACGGGAGCAGGGTGCTCTGGTCATGGCAACCGAAAAGGCAATGGCTCTGGAGCTGCCCAACCTGCAGTTTCTGGATTTTGATGCTGCCGGGCTGACTGAAATCTTTGCCGACGGCGAAGTGGACCGCATTTATCTGAACTTTTCCGATCCGTGGCCGCCAAACCGCCAGCGCAAACGCCGCCTGACCCATGCCAATTTCCTGGCACTGTATGACTGCATCCTTTCCAAAAACGGACAGGTACATTTCAAAACCGATAACCAGCATCTCTTCGAGTTCACACTGGAAGAAATGTGCGGCTATGGCTGGCTGATTCAGAACATCTGCCTGGATCTGCACAACAGCGGTCTGGATAACATCATGACGGAGTATGAAGAAAAATTCTCCAAGGAAGGCTTCCGTATTTACCGTCTGGAGGCCTGCCGCCGGGATGAAGATACCCTAAAGCGTGCACACACGCCGCCGAGAACAGCAGAACAGCTTGCCCGGAAAGCCCGTGGTTCCGTGGCTCCCTCCTTCTGTGCACCGAAGGAATAAGCCTTTCTTCCGCTTTTTCCAGCGCTTTTTTATCGCAGGACTTATTATATCACTTTTGACCAATTATATCAAGTTTATCTTTGTATTTTTGTACGATACGCCCAGTGCGCTCCATTTGCCGCTCTGGGCGTTTATTTTACTGTCCATCTCCTATCCTTATATACCCAAAAAACGGTACAGGAGAATCCTCTCCCATACCGTTTGCTTGTACCTGTAAGGTTTTATTTCTGCTGCGGACTGCAGGGCGTACAGTTTCCTGCACAGCCTCCCCGGCTATTGCAGCCGGGACAGCCTCCGCCGCAATGTCCGCCGCAGGAGTGAATGCCCTTTTTCCTGTCTGTATACAGCTTCCGCACAATGGCTCCTACGATTGCCGCCAATACCAACAATACCACAATGGTGCCGATATTGGCTGTCAGCCATGTAAGCATATTCCATTCCTCCTTTGGTCAGACTTCTCTTTTTTTGATTATTTTACAGCTGCCAGCTTCTCCTTTGCTGCCTTCTGCTCTTTGGATGGGCGGAACAGCAGGTAGAAGAACAGGACGATCACTGCCAGTGCAGCGATGGTTCCGAAACCAAAGCCGCCGCCACCAAGCACCTTCGCTGCCTGGTAGATGACCAGCGCTGCCAG
Organism: uncultured Clostridia bacterium; assembly: GCA_945872165.1. GTDB lineage: Bacteria > Bacillota > Clostridia > Oscillospirales > Butyricicoccaceae > Butyricicoccus_A. The sequence goes on from CAMBYS010000003.1 coordinate 29,793, forward strand.
ATACGCAAAGCCGCACTGGTATGCAATGGCAAAGGCAAACCACTTACCGCTGTTCATTTCCCGGCGGATTGCGCCCATTGCCGCAAAGCAGGGTGCGCACAGCAGGTTGAATGCCAGGAATGCATAACCGCTTGCCAGCGTAAAGGTAGCTGCCATGGTCTGATAAACCGTACCTTCTCCCGCACCGTACAGAATGCCCATGGTACCGACAATGTTTTCCTTAGCGATCAGACCGGTAATAGATGCAACTGTTGCCTGCCAGTTGCCAAAGCCAAGAGGTGCAAAGATCCAGCAGATGGTATTGCCCACCGTTGCCAGAATAGAATGATCCAGCTGATCCTCTGCCAGCATGGTAAAGCTGCCGTCTACCCAGCCGAAGAACGACAGGAACCATACCAGAATGGTGGACAGAAGGATAATGGTGCCAGCCTTCTTGATGAAGGACCAGCCACGCTCCCACATGCTGCGCAGAACTGTGCCTGCCGTGGGCATATGGTATGCCGGCAGTTCCATGACGAAGGGTGCCGGATCGCCTTCAAACAGTTTGGTTTTCTTCAGAATGACACCGGAGCAGATGATTGCTGCGATGCCAAGGAAATACGCAGAGGTTGCTACCCATGCCGCGCCGCCAAAAATCGCACCGGCAACCATGGCGATAAACGGAGTCTTGGCACCGCAGGGGATAAAGGTTGTGGTCATAATGGTCATACGGCGGTCACGTTCGTTCTCAATGGTTCGGGATGCCATAATACCCGGTACACCACAGCCGGTACCAATCAGAATCGGAATGAACGACTTACCGGACAGACCAAAGCGCCGGAAAATCCGGTCCATAATAAAGGCAACACGTGCCATATAACCGCATGCTTCCAAAAATGCCAGGAAGATAAACAAGACAAGCATCTGCGGAACAAAGCCCAGAACCGCACCAACACCGGCTACAATACCATCCAGAATCAAACCGGACAGCCAGTCCGCACAATGCAGGCTGGTCAGTGCCTGTTCTACAAATACCGGGATGCCCGGAATCCAGATGCCATAGTCAGCCGGGTCCGGCTCCTCATAGCCATACGACGAGAGCACAGTCAGTGCATCCTGCAGGTCTGCACCGGTAGAGGTCACTGTTTCCGTTGCAAGATTTTCCTCATCCTCCACCAGATAAGACGCGGTATCGGTATCCGAGAACTGTGCGGCAAATTCCGTCATGGCAGCTTCTGCTGCTTCCGGATCATACTCTTCCGCTTCTGTATCCAGTGCCAGTTCTACTGCTTCCGTATCCACGCCGTTATCAGCTGCAAATTCGATGAAGCCCTTTGCCACGGTCGCTGCATCGCCGTACTCCTCAGCTACCTCATTATAGGAGGAGGAGCCAATGCCAAACAGATGCCAGCCATCACCAAACACGCCGTCATTTGCCCAGTCGGTTGCGATGGTGCCCACCGTGGTTACCGATACATAATAGACAATGAACATGACCACTGCAAAAATCGGCAGTGCCAGAATCCGGTTGGTGACAATCCGGTCAATTTTATCCGAAATGGACAGCTTACCGGCAGACACTTTGTGGTAGCAGCCCCGGATGATGGACGCAATGTACAGATACCGCTCATTGGTGATAATGGACTCGGCATCATCATCTTCCTCTGCTTCCGCAGCAGCAATATCCTTTTCAATATGTGCCAGCTTATCCGGTGCAATATTCAGCTGTTCCAGCACCTTGCTGTCACGCTCAAAGATTTTAATGGCATACCATCTCTGCTGGTTTTCCGGCAGATCATGCAGCACAGCCTCTTCAATATGGGCAATGGCATGCTCTACCGGACCGGAAAAGGTATGCTGGGGAATGGTTTCGGTATGCTTTGCCGCTTCCATTGCCGCCTCAGCGGCTTCCATGATTCCCTTGCCCTTGAGCGCCGAGATGGGCACAACCTTGCAGCCCAGTTCACGGGACAGCTCCTCAATCCGAATGATATCGCCGTTTTTCTCTACAATATCCATCATATTGACAGCCACAACCACCGGAATACCCAGCTCAGTCAGCTGCGTGGTCAGATACAGGTTGCGTTCCAGATTGGTGCCGTCAATAATATTCAGTATAACATCCGGCCGTTCACCCAGCAAGTAGTTTCTCGCCACAACTTCCTCCAGCGTATAGGGGGACAGGGAATAAATACCCGGAAGGTCTGTGATGGTTACCTCCGGATGCTTTTTCAATTTTCCTTCTTTTTTCTCTACCGTTACGCCGGGCCAGTTGCCGACGAACTGATTGGAACCGGTCAGACCATTAAACAGGGTTGTTTTGCCGCTGTTGGGGTTGCCGGCCAAGGCAATTTTCAAATTCATTCTATCGTTCCTTTCTGCAGGCTGATGCTTTAGATATTAGCTTATGCTAATTCCGTGTCAAAAAAGAAAGACCGCTGCAAAACGATCTGTGAAACACCGGGAAACCATCGGTTTCACTGCACCTCAATCATGGCTGCGTCTTCCTTTCGCAGGGATAACTGATACCCGCGCACCGTAACCTCCACCGGATCTCCCAGAGGTGCTACCTTGCGGATGTGGATTTCTACGCCCTTGGTAATGCCCATATCCATAATCCGCCGCTTAACCGCACCGGTACCGGTCAGCCTGGTCACTGTCACTGTGCTGCCCACACGCGCTTCCTTTAAAGTCATTCTCATTACTCCTTTCCCGATCGTCAAATGAAGGTCAGACCATGATTTTTTGTGCCATTTCCCGACTGATTCCCACACGGGTTTCTTTCACATTGACAATCAGATTTCCGCCCATTGTTGTGACAACCCTTACGTTCCCGCCGACGACAAAGCCCAGATTTTCCAGATGCTTTTTCACCTCCGGCTTCCCGCCGATTTTCATGATGGTGCAGTCCTCGCCCACTGCGGCAAATGTCAATGGCATCATGCATCTTCCTCCTTTACATTCGTATGCGATTAGTCTTATCTAACACAATACTGTGTTATTCTGGATTAGTTCTTGCTAACTACATGATAGTTTACCCCCTGTTTCCTGTTTTGTCAATTGTTTTTTCGGATAATTTTATATATTCCCAACGTTTTGTCATCTGCATGCATGCATTAGGTTATGCTAATTCTTATTTTTGTACAGGATATACAGTACACCCTATGCCCCTTCCCACCGGAATATACGGACAAAAAAACTTTCCCACGCCTGGCTTGCGCGCGGGAAAGTTACTCCATGCTTCTTCTGTTATGCCTCCGGTATGCAGATATGGAAACAGGTGGCTTCCCCATCTGCCGGTTCCACGCTGCACAGCAAATCACAGAACAGCTGTACCACCCCCGGCAGCAGGTTCATCAGATATACCGACTGGGACATGCGGGAAACCGGATCGGTCTGTCCTGCCTGATCCAGACAGTTTTCCACCAATTGCTTCATGGTTTCGTCATTTCTCCCATACCATCCGGCAAAGGCGGCGGAACGTTTGAGGGAATACAGGATATACGGGGCCTCCATGCCCTCCGGTGCATCCTCCGGCAGAATGCGCCGGAACACCTGTGCCCGTACCCGGGAAACCAGTTCACTGGCTGCTGCTTCCGGCAGTCTGCTGTCCGGCACCACATCCTCCAGCAGATATAATGCCGCACTGAGGTATTCTACCAGAAACGGCGCCGTAGCGGCATCCGCCAATCCCAGATCCTGCCGCAGCTCTGCATGCTGGAACAGATTGTCATATTCCGCCAGAATGATATGCTCAAACAGGCGGCTGTATTCTTCCATGGTCAGTGTTTTCTGTTCGCTCATTGTTGTCACCTCACGTTGCCTTCCAGATCAGTACCGGAATCGGCGGGTCTCCTGCCCGGTTGGCAAACTGGGTCACCAGTACTGTATAGCGATCCGGGTCAATGGTTTTCACATATTCCAGCAGGGTATCCCGTTCCTCATAGCCGCTGGCACCGCCATAATAAATGCTGACACACATCAGGCCGCCATCCCGAAGCAGTTCCAGCCCTGCTTCGATTGCCGCAATGGTGCTGTCCGCATGGGTAAAAATGGCATGGTCTCCGCCGGGCAGCCAGCCCAGATTAAACACAATGCAGTCCACCGTGCCTGGCTTGGCATACTGTGCCATATTGGCATGGCTGTCCAATACCACAGAGCCGGTCTGCTCCCAGCCTGCTTCCGACAAGCGTTTTTGGGTATTGTCCACTGCCTGCTGCTGGATGTCAAAGGCAAGCACCTTTCCCTCAGTTCCCACCAGCCCACACAGGAACACCGTATCCCTGCCGTTTCCGGCGGTGGCATCAATGACAAAATTGCCCGGACGGATAAATTGTTCCAGCTGCTGGTGTACAAGGCTCAATGTATTCACGTTTTTCCTCCCAATCAAAAAAATCCTGTGTGCATTATATCATACTTTTATGGTTTTCACAAAAACCATGGAATTTTCCCTGACTTTTTTGCCATCCTGTGGTATACTATTGTATATTCTGTAAAAAACAACGCGAGGAGAGATGCGCTTATGTCAAAACCACATATCACCAATTTTACCTGTCCCAATTGCGGCCAACAATTCCAGATTGAACAGTGGAATGTCATAAACGCAACGGAAAACCCGGAAGCAAGCGAAAAGCTGCTGCATGGAAGCCTGTTCCATCAGACCTGTCCCCATTGCGGCAAAGATCTGCATGTGTTATATACCTGTCTGTATACCAATCATGACAAGAAATTTGTCATTTCCCTGCAGCCCCAGCGGGACCAGCCGGCTGCCACGCCGTTAATCCCCCATTACACCATGCGTCTGGAACACACGCTGCAGGATTTTGTGGAGCGTGCCCGGATTCTGGATGCCGGTCTGGATGACATGGCGCTGGAGATGATGCGCATGGTACTGCTGGCACAGATTCAGAAGAAATTCCCGGATAAAAATGTCACCTCCCTGCGGTTTGACAGTGTGCAGGATGACGAGATTTATTTCCAGATTGATCCCGCCAATCCCCGT
>CAMBYS010000004.1 GCA_945872165.1 uncultured Clostridia bacterium
ATCGGTCAGCTGTGCCAGCAGATCCGTGGGCTCATTGATGTTGTAATCCGCATCTAGAACCATATCTGCCTGAATCTGGATGCCCCATTCCTTGAGATAGGAATACAGAACCGGCAGGTCTGTGGGACAGGAGGTGCTGTCAAATACCATCAGATCGCCGCCATTTTTGACAAAGCTGTCAATCCTATTGATTTCCGTTTCCGTGTAATCCGCCTGGGGCAGGCTAAGTACCAATACCGAAGCATCCTCCGGAATTTCCTTGGATTCCGTCAGATTCAATGTATTCGCCGTATAGCCCGCATTGGTGAACAGGGAGGACAAGCTGGTGGAAATGCTTTCATTGTGTCCCTGCAGGATATATGCCGCAGGAGTTTCTTCATTGGTTACAGACAGGATAGCAGAGGTCAGTGCCTGTTCTCCCTGAAATCCCGTTACATCATAATAGCCGGAATAAGACGAACTTTCCTCCAACGCATAAAAATCCGATGCATTGAGCACCCGTGTGTTATCCCCACAGGTCAGGATCATACTGCCTGTCTGGAGGGAAGAAGCCAGATCACTATAACGTTCGATGGCATTGGGATTGGTATAGGGGTCAACATAGCTGACTTCCAGTTTTTCCCCTGCAAGATTCTGATATTTTTGCAGCAGGGTATGCACCTTGCTGTAATAGGTATCCTTCTCAAAATCATCCTCGGCAGACAGAATCGTAATATCTACGGTATCTTCCAGCTCCTGCAGCATGGTTTTGGTATCCTCAGTAATTTCATACAGCCGGGATGCTGTCAGATCCAGTGTCAGGTCATACCGGTCGGTGAGGCTGGTGGCAATCAGATTGAGCAGGATAACAGCTGCCAATACCATGGCAAGACCGGCAGCAGAGACCCAGCCTCTGCGCAAATTGATACGTTTGCGCTGCTGCTCCGGTGTCAGCGGTTTTTTATCTTTCTTTCTCATCATCAGCACACCTCCTTACATTCTTCTGCGTTCCAGCACACGAGCTGTCAGATACAGGAACAGACCGGTGAGCGAGAGAAAATAAATCAGATTGCCCAGAGAAAATTGTCCGGACATAAAGGTATCATATCGGGTAAAAATAGAAAACCAGTTGAGGATACTGCCCAATAAGCCGTCGGTACCCATGGAATAGCTCAGCATGTCAGCCACATACAGGCCAAGAAACAGGGCAAAGGAAAGGACAGCTGCAATCAGCTGGCTTTCGGTCAGGCTGGATAAAAACATACCCATGGCAGCAAAAATAGCAGCTGCACAAAGAACTGCAATATAACATCCCAGAATGGCAGACCATGACGGGGTGCCAAACAACAAAATGATGAGCAGCCATGGAACCGTGCCCAGCAGTGCCCGCAGCAGTACACCAATGGCAGCAAGAAATTTGCCGCCTACAATTGCCCAGACACTGATGGGTGCAGTGAGCAGCAGACGGTCCGTTCCCTGTTTGTAATCCTCACTGAACAGCCGCATGGTCAGAATCGGCATCAGGAACAGAAAAACAATGAGCATATTGGAAAACACACTGCTCACATCACTGGAGGAGGAGAGCACACAGGTGGCAAAAAAATACAGGTTCATCACCGCAAGAAACGCACCAATATAAACATATCCCAGGGGAGAACGGAAAAATCCCTGCAAATCCCGTTTTCTTATGGCATTCATTTGTCAGCACCACGCTTTCTGCCGAACAAACGGCGTTTCTTTTTTTCCGGCTCTTCCTCCGGCTCCACAGCTTCCGTTTCTGTCAGCTCCAGGAAGATATCCTCCAGACTGAGCTCCACCTGCTGCATGGACAGAATCGGCATATGGTTCTGGCTCAGTGCATCAAAGACGGAATGGCGGATATCCGCATCCGGTTCGGCCGTGATACGGTAGATGGATTTCTTCCCATCCTCCTGAGTAACTATTGCTTCTGCAACGCCCGGTACGGCACGCAGGGTGCTGAGAACCCCGGCAGGTTCTCCTTCAATGGTCATATCCAGCTGTTCTGCACCTTCCATGCGTTCGCTGAGCTCCGCAGAGGTGCCATCCGCCACAATTTTGCCGTGATGGATCACAAGGATACGATCACACACTGCCTGCACCTCCGGCAGGATATGACTGGAGAGAATGACGGTATGATTCTGCCCCAAACTGCGGATAGTTTCCCGGATTTCAATAATCTGTTTCGGATCCAGTCCAACTGTGGGTTCATCCAGAATCAGGATATCCGGATTGCCGATGAGAGCCTGTGCCAGTCCCACACGCTGCCGGTAGCCTTTGGAAAGATTGCGGATGATGCGGCCATATACATCGGTCAGCCCGACCATGGTGCAGACCTGCCGGATATGTTCTTCCTGAGGCAGTTTGCACTGCTTCAGCCGGTAGACAAAATCCAGATATTCCTCTACCGTCATATCAGGATACAGCGGCGGAGTTTCCGGCAGATAGCCGATTTTCTTTCGTGCTTCCGCCGCATCGGTATCAATGTCGAAGCCGCCCAGCATAATGGTGCCTGCGGAAGGCCGCAGGCAGCCGGTTAACATATTCATGGTTGTGGTTTTTCCGGCGCCATTCGGGCCGAGGAATCCCACAATTTCTCCTTCTTTTATGGAAAAGGAGAGGTCGGATACCGCGAGTACAGAGCCGTACCGGCGGGTCAGTCCTGTTACCTGTATCATGGTAAGCCTCCTGTTTCAGGTTGAGTTGCTGCCTGCCCGATGTATGGCAAATCCAGACAGGCGTTTTTCACAGAATCCATTGTAGCATCCCCATGTGTTGGTTGTGTGAACAATCCCGTTCGGTTTGTTGTGCGAAACCGGGAAAAATAGTATAATATGGATACAAAGAAAATCCCGTCAGAGATACAAAAGAGGAAAAACTATGATACAATTTACAGCCCACAGCCAGGGCAGAGGCAGCTTTGAGGATAATCTTTTGCCCAGCCTGGTATATATCAGTCCGATTGACCTGGACCGTGAAGGCCAGCCCATGCATGCCCATGCGGGACATGCGGAGCTGCTGCTGATGCGGGACGGCGTAGGTGTGGTGTATATTGAAGGACGGCAGGAGGAACTGCAGCCGGGAGATTTTGTCCTGTGCGGTGCAGGTGAGCCCCACAGCTTCCGGGCAAAGGGTGACCAGCCGGTGCGTACCCTTGCCTGCGGCTTTACCCATCTGAGATGCCGCGGATTGGAGGAAAACTGTTTTGTGGACAGCAATGACCGCTGTGTGGTACATGCCGGGGACGGCAGCCAGTTATTGGATGAAATGTTATATGTACTGCAGTCCATGGCAGAAAACCCGCAGGCAAATCATGAGGAGCTGTGCAGCTATCTGTCTGCTGCGGTGGTAGCCCTGGCGCTGAGAATCCATCGGGCTGCCTCAGAACGGGCAGAACAGACCCATTATCAGCTGGGGATCCGAACTCAGATGTATCTGGATCGCCATTATCTGGAGAATCTGACGCTGGACAGCATTGCTCAGGCCATGGAGGTAAGCAAATACCATCTGGACCGGGTGTTTCTTGCCACAGCCGGCTGTACACCGGTGCAGTATATTACCCGCCGCCGTCTGGCCCATGCCCAGACGCTATTGGCTTCTACCCGGCAGACGGTACGGCATATTGCGGAACAATGCGGTTATACCAATTACAGTTATTTTACCTCCCTGTTCCGCCGGACTGTAGGCATTACACCCCGGGAGTACCGAAAGATCGCTCAGGGCAATATGCCAAGACACAATACCTGACCGGGAAAGTGGGCATGTTTGTGTAAAGTGATGATGAAATTCATAAACTCCCCGTATTTTATATTGCAAATTGTCAGAGAAATTCGTATAATCAAATTACATTGATTGAATGGCTGTCGGCAGAGAGGGACCGACACAGCAGAAACAACAGATTACAATGGAGGCGAAGAAATGGATTTATTGAGAATCGGCGTTGTGGGCTGCGGCGCAATCGGACGTGAGCACATCAACCGCATTACCAATAAGCTTTCCGGCGGTAAAGTTGTTGCCGTATCGGATCTTTATGTTGAAGGTGCACACAAGGTAGGCGACCCGATTGGCGCGACAGTATACAGCAACAGTGCCGACCTGGTACATGACCCGGATGTGGATGCAATTGTCTGCACGACCCCGGGCTTTGCCCATCAGGAAACCCTGCGGCAGGCATTGGAGGCCGGAAAACCAATTTTCTGTGAGAAGCCGCTGACAACCTCGGCAGAGGAATCTCTGGAAATTGTGGAAGCGGAAATGGCAGGAGGCAAGCGCCTGATTCAGGTTGGCTTTATGCGCCGCTATGACAAGGGCTATATGCAGATTAAGGAAATGATTGATTCCGGCGAATTCGGCGCACCGCTGTATCTCCGGTGTACCCACTGGAATCCCAATGTAGACAATGGCTATACCACGGAAATGGCGGTTCATGATACCGCAATCCATGAGATTGACGTCATCCACTGGCTGGTAGGGGATGATTATGAATCTGCCCGCGTGCTGATGCCCAAGCAGACCCAGAATAAGAATCCGGAGCTGATGGACCCGCAGCTGATGTACATTACCTGCAAGTCGGGTATCGTGGCAGGCATTGAAGTATTTGTCAACTGCCAATTTGGCTATGAAATCAACTGCCAGATCGTCTGTGAAGAGGGCGTCATCGACCTGCCGAAGCCGGCAATGCCGTCTTACCGCAAGGCTGGCGGACAGACTACGCCGATTGAGCAGAGCTGGAAGAACCGCTTCACCCATGCATATGACCGGGAACTGCAGGAGTGGATCAATTCCACCCGCAAGGGCGAGGTCAATGGACCCAACGCATGGGATGGCCTGATTGCCAATGTGACTGCGGACGCACTGGTTCGGGCACAGACCAGCGGACAGGAAGAGCCGATCCAGGTAGGCCCGAGACCGGACTTCTACAAGTAACCCACAAAAAGCAAGACCGGACACAGAAGGCTGTCCGGTCTTTTTTTGCGTTTTATATCGGGAATTTCCGAAACAGGGTGGGGGAAATCCCTACATTTTTCTGGAAGCTATGGATGAAATTCTCCTCGCTGTTGTAGCCGGTATGGTAGGCAATCTCCTTGACGGTCATACGGGTTGCGGTGAGCATATGCTTGGCCCGGTCAATGCGGCGCAGTACAATATATTCATAGGGAGAATAGCCGGTATGTGCCTTAAATTCCCGGGAAAAATGTGCCTGGCTCCAGTTGACCGCTTCGGCAACCTCCTGCACGGTAATGGACTCACATAGATGGGCATTCATATATCGGATGGACTGGGTGATGCGGTCATTTTCCGCAGTCTGAGGCTGGGGTTCCGTGAGCAGCAGCAGGCACAGCAGCCGATGCAGCAGCTGGGAACAGGCGGCCTCACTCATGCGCTCGCCGGAAGCACAGCTGCTCAGCAGGGACTGGAGCAGCCGCAGTACTTCGGTATGGGAGGGCGTGGAAAACACATGCTTTCCGCCCCGGGAACGCAGGATACGGCGGTAAAAAGGTCGGGTATTCAGCCCATTGAACAGCAGCCAGATAAATTCCGAGCCATCTGACGCCTGATACTGGTATGGCTGGAGGCAGTCAAACAGCACCACCTGCCCCCGGGCAGCAAGCATTTTCGTATGACTGATTTCCAGCTCCATGGCGCCGTCCAGCATCAGGAACAGCATGATATGATTGTTATGGTCGCTTTCCCGTGCGATTTCGGACTGATGGCTGAAGGAATAGGTGTGGTCACAGAAATAGTGCCCACAGCGGGTTGGGTAATAAAACAGCTCCCGGGCAAGGGAGGAAGGGGTAAAAAAGTAGCGTTCAGAGATCTGATGCACACCGGTTTCCGGGATCAGCATAGGACATTCACTTCCTTCCAGCTTTGGTTCCGGGGACAGTTACAACAAAAAGAAGTAGGATGTCCGTCCGGAATCGGCTTCTGTTTCTATGGTAGCAGGCAGCAAATGGAAAATCAAGTGAAAATAGCAGGATATATCAGTGAATCCGCAAATTGTATCATTGGCACACAACGCATTTGGAAGTATAATGATTGTAACAACAGGGACCGTCAGGAGAGACGGGAACCAAACTTGACTCAAGGAGGAAATCAATCATGAAAATTGCATTTGACGTTGACGTTCTTGCCAAGCAGATGGGTATCAATGACATGGTGCATCAGGTAGCAGATTGGGGCTATAAGTACATCGAGCAGTCCCCGCATCCGCGCATCAACCCGTTCTACAAGCATCCGCTGTTCTCTAAGGAGTGCGAAGCTGAGTACCGTCAGGCACTGAAGGAAACCGGCGTTGAAATTTCTTCTTTCATCGTTGTATATCGTTGGAGCGGCCCGACTGAGGAGCAGCGCCAGCACGCTGTTGCAAACTGGAAGAAGATCATTGAGATCGCTGTTAACATGGGCGTACCGGTAATCAACACCGAGCTGTCCGGCGATCCGAATCAGGCAGAAATCTGCAACGGCATGTGGTTCAAGTCCATGGAAGAGCTGCTGCCGATCATCGAGCGCGAAGGTCTGCGTGTGGAAATCCAGTCCCATCCGTATGACTTCTGCGAACTGAACAACGAGACCGTTGATATGGTTAAGTCCTTCCGTTCCAAGAACCTGGGCTATGTATATTCTTCTCCCCATGGCTTCTTCTACGATCAGGGCAAGGGCGATGTTCGTTCCATGCTGAAGTACTGCGGCGAGGAACTGACTCACGTTCTGTTTGCTGATACCTTCAATCAGACACTGGACTGCCGTTACATCGCAAACCCGCCATGGCTGAACGGCCGCGGCAAGGCTGACGTTACCATTCATCAGCATCTGGCAATGGGCGAAGGCGACGTTGATTTCCCGGGCATCTTCGAGACCCTGCGTGAGATGGACTTCGCAAACAAGCAGCTGAAGCCGGACGCTCCGAAGGTAGGCGGCGACAACATCGCTTGTGTATCCATGTTCGGTTTCCCGGAAAAGATGGACAAGCAGGCTCCGGAAGCTCGCGAAAGAATCGAGCGCGAACTGCTGGGCAAGTAATTTCCCCTTTCAAACACATCATCCCTGCGGCATTTCTGCCGCAGGGATTTTTTTCTGTTCGGCGGAAAAATGGAGCGAAAAGCAGGGAGAAATCTGCTGCTTTCAGGAAAATATCCCCGCATCACAGAAAAAACAGTTGCAATTGCACCTGCCAGATGGTATAATCTGTAACGCAAGAAGACAGGATGGCATACCTGGGACGGAGAAGTCTGAACAACTTTCGTACCAGGCAGCAGGAATTCAGGAGCCGGCTGTGGCCGCCTGTTTCAGCTTGTGAAAGTCAAACTTTCCCTTTTGTTGTTGTATGATGGAAAAACTGCCGTGTTTTCAGGAGAATGCGGCAGTTTTTTCACGTTTTGGGATAAAAAACAGAGAGGGAAAATGTACGTAAAAAACACGGATGCCGGATGGCGAAAAAATGAGCAAAACAAGTAGATGTTGGTCGTTTTGGCGAAGAACAGGGATATTTTAGTGATGTTATGAAAAGTAGTGGTGTATTTTTAAGTTTGTTTTGCTTAGATTTTGAGGTGGAGAAACAAAAAAATAAATGATTTTCTGTGTAACATGCATAAAATTTGTTACAAAATTTTTAACAGTTACATGAGGTACGCAACTTGAAAAAAGGTATGGACATCTGATATAATTATACCAGTCAGTCAGCCGTGTCGTTCCTGAGCGGCTGTCGTTTTACGTCTTTTTTATGATCCGGACATGGAGAAGACGTGGAGAGAGTTTAGAAAAAGGAGATTCCGAAATTATGTTAACTGTAATCGAGTTTGTCGCTTTTACAGTGTTTGTAGCAGTTCTGTCCGCGTATAAGACCCGCGGCGAACAGCTGGACACGGAAGAAGGCTACTTTGTTGCAGGCCATAGCCTCCCGGGCATTGTTATCGCAGGTTCCCTGATGATGACCAACCTGTCCGCAGAGCAGCTGGTCGGCACCAATGGTCAGGCATTCTCCGGCTCCATGGCTACGATGGCATGGGAAGCAACCTCTGCTTTTGCACTGGTTATCCTGGCGTTCGTCCTGCTGCCGAAGTTCCTGAAGGGTAATATTTCTACCATTCCGCAGTTTTATGAGATGCGCTATGATACCTTTACCATGCGCATGTTCTCGATCATGTTCCTGTTTGCATACGTTATCACCATGCTGCCGACCATCCTGTACTCGGGCTCTGTGGCACTGGAAAAGATCTTCGATATTCAGCAGATCTTTGGCATCAGCTACTTTACAGCAATCCTGATCGTATGCTTCGCAACCGGTCTGATTGGCATGGCATATTCCGTATTCGGCGGTCTGAAGGCAGTTGCTTATTCGGATACCATCAACGGCGTTGGTCTGCTGATCGGCGGCTTCATGGTTCCGATTCTGGGCTTCATCGCACTGGGTCAGCTGGATGGCGGCGGATTTTTCGCAGGCATCAAGCACTTTGCTACTGCTACCCCGGAAAAGATGAACGCATGGTCCGCTCCGAACGCAATGGCTCCGTACATTCCGTGGCCGCTGCTGTTCACCGGTATGTTTGTTAACAACATGTTCTACTGGGCTACCAACCAGTCTATCATCCAGCGTTCCCTGGGTGCAAAGAACCTGGCTGAAGCACAGAAGGGTGCAATCTGGGCTGGCTTCTTCAAGTGCCTGGACGTATTCGTTATCGTTATCCCGGGCATCATTGCTTACCAGCTGATGGAGGCAGGTGTACTGCAGTCTTCCGGTTCCGGCGCTGCATTTGATGGCGACGCTGCTTACCCGCTGCTGGTTCTGCATGTTATGCCGAAGCCGATCATGGGCTTCTTTGCAGCTGTTATGTTCGGCGCAATCCTGTCTTCCTTCAACTCCGTACTGAATTCTTCTTCCACGATTTTCTCCCTGAATATCTGGAAGCCGATCTTTGGCAAGAATGCAGACGCAAAGAAGGTTGTAAAGGTTGGTCAGATCTTCGGTCTGATCGTTGGTATTCTGGCTATCATTATTTCCCCGTTCATCATGTACTTCGGTTCCGGTATCATGAACTTCATCAACGAGTGCTGGGGTCTGTTCTCCATGCCGATTCTGTGTGCTGTACTGTTCGGTATGCTGAATAAGAACGTATCTCCGCTGGCTCCGAAGATCGGTGTACCGGTACATATCGTCATGTACGCAATCGGCTACACGTTTGTATTTGAGCATATCCATTACCTGTACTGGGTATTCGTATGCTTCCTGGTTCAGTGTGTGATCTACTTTGCTTGCGCAAAGTTTGCTCCGCGCGAGACTCCGTTCGAGATTCCGAACGTACCGCAGATCAGCCTGACTCCGTGGAAGACCGGCAAGATCTGGGCTACCGTTGGTATTCTGGTTGTTGTCGTTATGTACCTCATCTTCTCCCCGCTGGTACTGGGCTAAGTCGAATCCATACAAAGCTTTTGATCCGATATTCCGGAACAGGAGAGGCTCCTCATGTGAGGGGCCTCTTCTTTTGCTGTCCGGCAGTTGCCAGCCGGAGACAGGCATGCTATACTGATGGCAAATGGAACAAAAAAGGAGCGAATTGAGATGAAACAGCATTGGAGCAGGCTGATGGCCCTGCTGCTGTCCATGGTGCTGCTGCTGTGCGGCTGTACCGTCAGCATAGAGACGAAGGATATTGACGCAGGAAGCTCGGCAACAGCCGGTTCAGCAGAGGTTGTCACCACCGATGAGACGGATGAGACGGCGGAAGCCTCTCAGGAAGCCGATATACCGGACGAAAACGGGGTGTATACCTCCAAAGAGGATGTAGCCGCTTATCTGAACGCATACGGCCATTTGCCGGACAATTTCATCACCAAAAAGGAAGCCAAAGCCCTGGGCTGGGACAGTACAAAAGGCAATTTGTCTGAAGTGGCACCGGGCAAAAGCATCGGCGGCGATTATTTTGGCAATTATGAAGGACAGCTGCCGGAGGCAGAGGACCGGGAATATCATGAATGCGACATCAACAGCACCGGCGGATACCGGGGTGCAGAACGCATTGTCTTTTCCAACGACGGCCTGATTTATTATACCGGTGACCATTATGAAACCTTTGAGCTGCTGTATGGCGAACCATAGAAAGGGGAATGAACATGCAAGTAATGCTGGATATCAGCCGCATGGGCAGGGAGCAGCTGCATGATTACCTGCAGGAGATGCTGCCGCTGCCAGAATATTATGGAAGAAATCTGGATGCGCTGTATGACTGTCTGACAGAGCTGCCGGAAACCGAAATCACATGGAGCCATATGGAACAGGCAGATGACAGCTTTCCACAGGTGCTGCGTGTATTCCGGGCAGCAGCACGGGAAAACCCTGCACTGACCATACATAGGACAGAAAAACCGGCAGGGGAATGAACGCCTGTCCCGAATCCCACGGAAATTCCGTGGGATTTTTTGCGTTTTCATGCGTTTAGCGCATGGAAAAGTGGGAATTTGACGGGTTTTTCGGCACTTTTTTCAAAAAACCTCTGTTACCTGTCACGGCTCAAAGTGGTATAATAGTAATAGAACAAAAGAGGACAAAAAAACAGAAGAATACCACCGGATTGGACAGGCAGGGAGGAATGCAGCCATGTATCAGACAGGTGATTTTGTTATGTATGGAAATACCGGCGTCTGCCGGGTAGAGGAGATTGGTTATCCCGATGCTGCTTCGGATCAGGACAAATTGTATTATAAGCTGTCTCCGGTTTATGACACGGCAGTGATTTATATTCCGGTGGATACCGGTGCGTTTATGCGTCCGGTTATGTCCAGACAGGATGCGGAGCAGCTGATTGACAGCATACCGGATATCCCGGACAAGGTCAGTGACAATCATGATATGCGGATGCTCAGCGAGCAGTATCGGGCATGCCTGAATACCCATCGCAATGAGGATTTAATCCGCCTGATTAAAAGCGTATACCAGAAAAACCGTCGTTCCCTCAAGGCGGGACGGCATATGGGACAAATTGACCAGCAGTATATGAAACGGGCAGAAAAAATGCTGTATGGCGAGCTGGCAGTGGTACTGGGCATGGAGTATGATGAAATCCAGCCCTATATCCACAAAAGAGTAGAAGCAAAAACAAAAAAAGCATAAAAAAGAACCCGCGGAGATGGTACCTCTGCGGGTTTTTGCCTGATAAACAGCAGCCCTCTGTGCACACTGTCACAAGGCCGTCCAAAATATTTGGCGTCATGGTATTTTGGACGGCCTCACCAGACAGTGGGCTGGGGGTTTGCAAAGGGGGACCCGCCAGAAGGGTCCCCCTTTGCGCCGGTTGATGTTGTGTTCTGAATCGGTAACTTGCCAACCGATTATGGTTTATAGCCGCATCATCCGTGCCAGCTTGGACAGGGGCTGGGGTTTCAGATCAAATTCCTGCTGTAACTGAACCGCCAGTGCGTCAAAATCCGCTTCGCTGCCGCTTTTCAGCTCCAGCTCCATCTCACAGATGGGTCCTACCCGTCCGTTCCGGGTCAGCTTGCCATAGTCAAATGCCAGCTCACAGGTGCAGCCCTGATAGCTCAGCAGGAACCAGAACCGGGTAAATGCAGTGCGTCCCAGCTCAATCAGGTTGGCCTGCAACAGGCAGTCACAAATATCCTGAGGCGCACCGGCAGCAGGCAGATTCTGAATGCCGGTACGAATATCCGGTGCGGTACATTCATATTCCTCCCGTGCTTTCCGGGCACCGCCAAAGCCGCTTTCCGCTGCCAGCTTCAGGCATACCACACGGGTTTCATTTTCCCGGCGCAGACGCAGACCGCCATGACAACGGGCAATCAGGTTGTCTGCGGTGTCATAATACATGGCTTCCATTTCCAGTCTGCCTTTTTTCTGAACCAGAGCAGATACTGTGCTGCTGTCTGCAATGGGATCAAATTCTGACGGGTCAGGAATCATCCATTTGAATTCGCGTTCCATGCAAAGGCTCCTTTCCGGTCAGCGGATCTGGCCTTCGCCATAAATAATATATTTGTTGGAGGTAAGCTCCTTCAGACCCATCGGACCACGGGCATGCAGTTTCTGGGTGGAGATGCCGATTTCCGCACCGAAGCCAAACTCACCGCCATCGGTGAACCGGGTAGAAGCATTCACATATACTGCCGCCGCATCCACCTGATCCAGGAACTTCTGTGCATGGAAATAATCCCGGGTTACAATACATTCGGAATGACCGGTGTTGTAGTGGTTGATATGGGCAATGGCAGCATCTGCAGAATCGACTACTTTACAGGAAATTTCATAATTCAAATATTCCATACCATAGTCCTCATCGGTTGCGGGCACAATGCCGTCACCCAGCATAGCACAGGTTTCCGGGCAGCCATGCCAGATGACATTGTGAGCATCCAGCCGTGCCTTTGCCTTGGGCAGGAACTGTGCCGCAATATCCCGATGTACCAGCAGGCTTTCCGCCGCATTGCATACCGAAATACGCTGGCATTTCGCATTTTCCAAAATATCCAGCGCCATGTCGATATCTGCGCTGGCATCCACATAGACATGGCAGTTGCCTACGCCGGTTTCAATCACCGGCACGGTAGCAGTCTTGACTACTGCCTGAATCAGACGGCTGCTGCCACGGGGAATGAGCACATCAATCAGGCCATTTGCCTGCATCATCACATTGGCGCCCTCATGGGTGATGTCCTCCACCAGATTGAGGATATCCGGCGACAGACCACAGGAAGCTACCGCATCACGCATAATGCCCATCAGGCACTGGTTGGAATGGAAGGCTTCCTTGCCGCCGCGCAGCACGCAGGCAGAACCTGCCTTGAAGCACAGAGCGGCAGCATCTACGGTGACATTGGGACGGGCTTCATAAATAATGCCAATAACCCCCATGGGCACACGCTTTTTGCCGATTTTCAATCCATTGGGTGTGACTTTCATTTCGGTCACCTCACCCACCGGGTCCGGCAGGGCAGCTACCTGACGGCAGCCCTCTGCTACGCCGTCAATGCGGCTGTCATCCAGAGTCAGCCGGTCAATCAGACCTTCATTCAGTCCGTTTTTTCGTCCCGCTTCGATATCCAGCTCATTGGCAGCCTTGATCTGTTCACGGTTTGCCTCCAGTGCATCCGCGATTGCCAGCAGAGCAGCATTTTTCTTGTTGGTGCCCAGGGTGCCGATTTCCTGCTTGACAGCAGCGGCACGGCGGCAGGTATCCAGTACAGTCGTCATCCGGATTGCTCCTTTCAGCTCTTGGTGTCGTAGTTGGGGGGCAGGAACAGCGTGCCGGCAAGCCGTCCGTCTGCCAGTTCATATAAAATCTCCGGCTTGGCACCGTTGACAACAAACATGGGAATGTTTTTCTCCATGCACAGCTCGGCAGCCTTCAGCTTAGTCGCCATGCCGCCGGTGCCATTTTCCGTGCCTGCGCCGCCGGCAATGCCGCGCAGTTCATCGGTAATTTCATGCACCACCGGAATCAGGCGGGCTTCCGGCTTTTCCCGGGGATCATCGTCATACAGACCATCCATATCGGTAAAAATAACCAGCAGATCCGCATCGGCAACACGGGATACAACGGCAGCCAGACTGTCGTTGTCACCAAATTCAATTTCCTCCACCGCTACCGTATCATTTTCATTGACAATCGGCAGGGCATTGGTTTCCAGCAGTGCATCAAAGGTATTATGTACGTTATGACGGCGGTTTTTATCCTCCGTATCTTCCGTGGTCAGCAGGATCTGGGCGGTATGGATGCCATATTCCGCAAAAATTTTGTCGTAAACATGCATCAGCTCACACTGTCCTACGGCAGCGGCAGCCTGCTTCATACGCAGGGTTTTGGGACGCTCTGGCAGGCGTAGCTTGGATGCACCCACGCCGATGGCACCGGAGGATACCAGAATCATTTCATAACCCCGGTTATGCAGGTCTGCAATGCAGCGTACCAGCCGTTCAATGCCCCGGATATTCAGCTTGCCGGTAGGATAGGTGAGTGTCGAGGTGCCGACCTTGACCACAATGCGGCGCACCTGACTCAGATTCATCATAAGGCGGTTCTCCTTTTTTCACCGTTCTGCCCCAGCAGACAGAGCGGATTTCAGTTTCATATGATACGCCTATCATTTTAGCACGAAATACAATGGGATACAATTTCTGTTTCAAAAAAAGTTGCATTTTTAGCATCTTAGCTCCAACAAACTGTTAACAAACCCCGGGAGGATATGCTATAATAACACTGTATGAAGAAATTCGCCCACGGGATGGCTGGATACAAGCCGTGAGAGCGGACAACTGGAGGAAGGGATTCCATGAAAAACAGAGTCGAAGTCGTTATTGCCGGAAACCGGTTTACCATGACCGGTGAACAGGATGAGGAATATATGACCAAGATTGCAGCACTGGTGGATAACCGGGTCTGCAAGGTAAGAGAAAGCGGTGCCAATATGCTGCAGGCTGTATTGCTGACAGCCTGTGATATGGCGGACAATTATGTACAGGCAGTGCAGGGGGCAGAAAATCTGCGCACCCAGATTTCCGGCTATCTGGCAGAGAATAAAAATCTGTCCAGAGAACTGGCGGATGCACAGGAGGAAATCAACAGTCTGGAGCGTACCGTATCTGAGAAAAATCAGGAAATGACCGAGGTCAACCGGTTCAAAGACCGTATTTCCGAGCTGGAAGCCATGATTGAGGTCAATGAAGCGGACAAAATACGCATCAATGAGCTGGAGGAAAAACTCAGCGATACCCAGAAGCGCATGCAGAGTGCTTCGGTGGAAGCGGATGCACGTACCCGCCGTGTCAGCGAGCTGGAACAGCAGCTGGCAGAGGCAGACGCACGCCATAACAACGATCTGGAGCAGGCAGAGCGTACCGGACGGGAGCTGCGGGAGCTGCGGGAAAAGGTTGTGGACGGCGATAAGAAGCAGCGCCGCATTGAGGAACTGGAAAAGGAACTGGCTTCTACCGAACGCCAGCTCAATGAAGTCCGTTCCCGCCTGTCCCGTCTGCTCAAGTGATGGGAAAACATCTGCCGGAGCTGCTGGCACCTGCCGGTTCCATGGAGGCAGTCCGTGCCGCCGTGCAGAATGGTGCGGATGCCGTATATCTGGGCTTTGGAACCTTTAATGCCCGCCGTGGAGCAAAGAATTTCTCCCCGGAGGAAATGCGGGAGGCCTTGCTGTACTGCCGTCTGCGGGGAGTAAAAACCAATGTCACCGTCAATACGCTGATGTCGGATCGGGAAATTCCGGCGCTGTTAGCGGATGTGCGGCTGCTGCTGGAAGCAGGTGCGGATGCCCTGATCGTACAGGATCTGGGGGCGGCACGCTGTATCCATGGGGCATTTCCCGATGCAGTGCTGCATGCCTCCACCCAGATGACTGTGCATTCCCTGCAGGGTGCGCTGGCAGCAAAACAGATGGGCTTTTCCCGGGTAGTGCTGTCCCGGGAATTGCCGCTGGAGGAAATCGCGTATATCACCGCCCATGCCGGGGTGGAAACCGAGGTATTTGTCCACGGCGCCCTGTGCATGTGCTATTCGGGACAGTGCGGTTTATCTGCCGTCATCGGACGGCGGAGCGGCAACCGGGGGCTGTGTGCCCAGCCCTGCCGCCTGCCTTATGGCGGAAAAAACAGCTATCCCATGAGCCTGAAGGATTTATGCCTGCTGCCCCGGCTGCAGGCATTATGTGATGCAGGTGTATCTTCCCTGAAAATTGAAGGGCGCATGAAGCGTCCGGAATATGTGGCCATTGTGACAAGCATTTATGCTTCTGTCCTGCGGGAAGGCCGGATGCCCACCCGGGAGGAAATGGACACACTGGCAAAGGTATTCTCCCGTGACGGCTTTACCCAGGGCTATCTGGATGACCGCATCGGGCCGTCCATGTTTGGAACCCGTCCGGCTGTGCCGGAAAGCGGTCTGAAACCGTTATATGACAAGGCATCCCGTACCTTTGCTGAAGGGCAGGAACGGGGACAGGTGCCGGTGCGCATGACTTTTTGTGCCCACGCAGACAAGCCCATGCAGCTGACCGCATCTGACGGCACCCATACAGCGGTGGTCACCGCAGACCCGGCAGAGCTGGCACAGAAACGGGAAACAACCCCGGAGGACATCCAAACCGCTCTGAGCAAGACCGGCGGAACGGTGTTTACGGCGGAGCACATGGAAGCAGAGCTGGACAGCGGTCTGCGCATTGCGGCGAAGGTGCTCAATGACCTGCGCAGACAGGCACTGGCACAGCTGGAACAGCAGCGCATCACGGTGCCGCCGGTGCGGGAAGGCAGCGTACCTCATACAGATGCACCCAAACAGACCGGTTTTGCCGGGTATACCATTCAGGTGCGTACCCTGGAACAGCTTTCCGATGCCATGGCATCGCTGCCGGTACAGGCATATTATGTGCCGGTGGGCGAGCTGGCAGGACAGGAGCGCCGGGCAAAGCAGCTGCTGGATATGGGCTGCACATTGATACCGGTGCTGCCCCGGATTCTGTGGGACCGGGAACAGGAGGCTGTTTTGCAGCAGCTGAAGCAGTGCCGGGATATGGGCTGTACGGCAGCCCTGTGCGGCAATATCGGACAGCCTGCACTGGTACAGCAGCTGGGCATGCAGGCCATGGGTGATTTCGGGCTGAATGCCTTTAATTCCGAAACCCTGCAGGCGCTGCATGACATGGGCGTAGTACGGCAGACTCTTTCCTTTGAGCTGCGGCTGCCCCAGATTCGTGACTTGGCCAAGCCCATGGAAACCGAACTGATCGTATGCGGACGATTGCCGCTGATGCTGACCGAAAACTGCATGATAGCAGGAAAACAGGGCGGCTGCCGCCGGGATGGAACCGGTGCCTGCGCCAAGGGCGCTTATTACCTGACCGACCGGAAGGGTGCGAAATTCCCGGTGTTCCGGGAGGAGCATTGCCGCAACAGCCTGTATAATTCCCAGCCCCTGTATCTGGAGCCGGGAGAATATATCGGCACCGGCATTACCCATGCACGGCTGCTGTTTACCGATGAGACCCCGAAGCAGGCCCAGCGCATTGCCCAGGCGGTGCTGGCGGGAGAGCAGCCTGATTTTGGTATGGCAACCACCCGGGGGCTGTACCGCAGAGGAGTGGAATAAACCAATTATGTTAACCATACAATTCCGGCGCGTGCCTACACCAAAGGGCAGAATCCCTGATCTGCCCCGGCATGCCACCGGAGGGTCCGCAGGGGCAGACCTGCAGGCCAATCTGGATCAAGCAATCACATTGGAGCCCATGGCACGTGCCGTGATCCCCACCGGACTGGCGATGGAGCTGCCGGATGCGGGCTATGGCGCGTTTGTCTTTGCCAGAAGCGGACTGGGAATCCGGCATGGATTGACCCTGTCCAATGGCGTGGGCGTCATTGACAGCGATTACCGGGGAGAAATTTCCGTGGGACTGGTAAATCTGTCCGATAAGGCATATACCATTGAACCGGGGGAACGCATTGCACAGCTTTGCATTCTGCCGGTGATACAGTTTGCGGCAGTAGAAGCGGAACAGCTGGGAGACACCGGCCGCGGAAGCGGCGGCTTTGGCTCCACCGGACGATAAGGAGAAATATGATGCGAAACATTCCATACCATCCGGTGATTCTGGCATCCCAGTCCCCCCGCAGACAGGAGCTGCTGGCACGGATTACCGAAGATTTTGTGGTGTGTCCGGCAGATGTGGACGAAAGCCTGTCACCGGCGTGTACGCCAAAGGAAAATGTGCGTATGCTGGCAAAGCGTAAAGCCGCAGCCGTGTTTGCCCAGGCAGAGCCGGAGGCATTGGTGATTGCGGCGGATACCATTGTGGTGTGTGATGACACCATTCTGGGCAAGCCCCAGGACAAAGCGGATGCGGTACGCATGCTGGAACTGCTGTCCGGCAGAACCCATCAGGTGATGACCGCGGTATGCGTCAAAACGGCGGATACGGAACAGGCACAGGTGTCCGTGACCGATGTCACCTTCCGCCCTCTGCGGGAGGGCGAGGCAGAAGCCTATGCGGACAGCGGAGAGCCCATGGACAAGGCAGGCGCCTATGGCATTCAGGGTCAGGGCGGTTTGCTGATCTCCGGCATTGATGGAGATTATTACGGCGTTATGGGACTGCCCATATGTATGTTGGATGAAATGCTGCAGCAGATTTGCAGCGGGAACAACGCGGAAACGCAGAAAGGTTGATCGGGCTTGCGAAAGAACTGGAAAAAAATACTTCACGCCAGATGGTTCCCTGCTGCGGTGGCAGCGGTGATGGTGTGCCTGGTGCTGGCGGTGTTTACCGGTGCTTCCGGACGTGACAGCATCATTTCCCGCACGCTGGGAAATATCCTGCTCCCGGCAGAGCGTGGCATTACCCATGCGGCTGTGGGCGTGGCGGATAAATATAACCGCATGTTCAATTATGATGAGCTGGAGGAAGAAAATGAGGAGCTGCGCAAGCAGGTGACCGATCTGACCCGCCAGTTGGAAGCTGCCCAGTCTGCAGTGACGGAAAATCAGGAACTGCGGGAAATGCTGGGCATTACGGAACGCAATACGGAGTTTACCTATCAGGCGGCAGAAGTGGTTGGACGGACGCTGGATGAGTGGTCCAGTGTATTGACCATTGACGCGGGAAGTGCGGAAGGTCTGGAGAAAAATGACAGCGTGGTCACAGCCCGGGGCATGGTAGGCTATATCAGTGAGCTGTCAGAGCATTCGGCACAGGTTACCACCGTCATTGACAGCAATATGTCTGCCGGTGCTATGGTAAACCGTACCGGTGAGCTGGGTGTTGCAGAGGGCAATTACCAGCTGATGGGTGACGGAAAGCTGAAGGTCAGCTATCTGAGCAAGGATGCGGATGTGGTAGTCGGCGACACCGTACAGACCTCCGGTACCGGCGGCATTTTCCCCAAGGGACTTGCCATCGGCACAGTGGAAAGCGTCCAGACAGAAAGTGACGGCATGTCTAATTATGCGGTGCTGGCACCCATGGTGGATATTACGTCGCTGACCAATGTGTATATTATCACCGAAATCACCAGTGAATAAGGAGGGCAGGGCATGAAACGAACGAATCTGCCTCCCGCACTGCGTGTGGTGCTTTGTATGGTGCTGCTGCTTGTGGCGTATGTCCTGCAGCGCACGCTGGGGGTACGCCTGACCATTTTCGGCGTACATATTGACCTGCTGCCCCTGATTGTGGCAGCTGCGGCGGTGCTGATGGGTTCCGGTGCAGGCTTTGTGTGCGGTTTTGCCGCCGGTCTGCTGTATGATGCATCCGGCATCGGCATTGAAGGTTTGTATCCGCTGTATTACCTGATCTGCGGCATTGTATGCGGCAGGATAGGGGAATATTTCCATAACCGGCAGATTGTGGGCACCATGCTGTGTTCCGCCGGTATGGTGCTGGCACTGGCAGCAATCCGCTATCTGTTCCTGTTCCAGTTCAGTGACATGGGGATTCTGGTATTTGCCCGCAGCATGGCGGTACAGCTGCTGCTTGCCGTCGTGCTCAGTCCGGCAGTGCTGGTTGTGGTGCGCAGGGTCAGCGGAAACCGGAAGGGCATTTCGCCCGCACAGACGATGGAAGGAGGCAGCAATGGACCGGCATAAGAAAAAACTGCTCCGCCGTCTGTATGTCCTGACAGCAGGCGGACTGGTCTGCGGACTGATTGTGGCGGCAAACCTGTTTTCCCTGCAGATTATTCATGGCGATGAATATGCAGATGATGCCAATCAGCTGTTTACCTATACCAGTACCATTCCCGCATCCCGGGGTGATATCCTTGACCGCAATGGCCAGACACTGGTGAGCAATACCACCGTATATCAGCTGCAGATTACCTATGCATTCTGGAAAAAGGATGGACAGAATGACCGTATTCTGGAGCTGGTCAATATGATTGAGTCGGATGAAACCGGTCTGGTCAATGATACACTGCCCATTACCTCCGGCGTATACGGTACCTTTTCCTATACCAAGGATGAGGATTCCTCCGATGTGACCCGTCTACGGAAATTCTGCGACAATCAGGGCTGGGGCACGGATCTGAGTGCGGAGGCAGTCATGGAAAATCTGTGCGCTGCCTATGAGATCGACACCGGGCTCAGCAAGCCGGACCGGCGGAAAATTGCCGGTGTCCGGTACCAGATGGAGCAGGAACAGTTTTCCATGTACAATGCCTTCAATCTGGCCAGTGATATTTCCATGGATCTGGTGGCAAAAATCAGTGAGCAGCATGAGAAATATGCAGGTGTGGAAGTCAATACCTCTGCGGAGCGGCAGATTGAAACCGATTATGCTGCCAATATTCTGGGCTATATCGGTCCGATTTTTGCGGAGGATTGGGATAAATATAAGAAAGAAGGCTATTCCATGAATGCCCAGGTGGGCAAAACCGGTGCAGAGCAGGCCTTTGAAGAATATCTGCGGGGTACGGATGGCGAGCGTTCCATCCAGACCGACCATCGGGGCAATGTGGTCAGCGAACAGAAGACGGAAGAAGCCCAGTCAGGCAACAATGTGGTGCTGACGCTGGACATCAATCTGCAGAAGGTTGCAGAGGAATCTCTGGCAAGCCGCTGCCAGAGCATCAGCGGTGCAGGCGGCGGTGCAGCAGCTGTGATAGATGTGAAAAACGGCGAAATCCTTGCCCTGGCCAACTATCCGACCTATCATCTGGCAACCTTCAATCAGGACTATGACGAGCTGGCAGCCAGTGAGCTGTCTCCGCTGCTCAACCGTTCGATTGCAGGTACCTATGCCCCCGGCTCCACCTTCAAGGTGTGCACGGCAGTTGCCGGACTGGAAACCGGTGCCATTGATGCGGATACCCGTATTTATGATGAGGGCGTATACACCTATTACAAGGGATACCATCCAAAATGCTGGATTTATTCCTCTACCGGAAGCGGACATGGCTGGGAGGATGTAACCGGTGCGCTGCAGGATTCCTGTAACTATTTCTTCTTTGAAACCGGCCGTCTGCTGGGGGGAGAAAAGCTGGAAAGCTATGCGAAAAAGTTTGGTCTGGGTGAATACACCGGTCTGGAGCTGTCCGGTGAAAAGAAAGGACGGGTTGCAGGTCCCACTGCCCGGGCGGCGGCACAGGAAAATGATCCGTCTCTGCGGGACTGGAGCGGCGGCGATACGCTGCAGGCAGCCATCGGACAGGGAGATAATGCCTATACGCCGCTGCAGCTGGCAAATTACTGTGCTGCCATTGCCACAAGAGGCACCCAGTATGAAGCCCATCTGCTGCGTTCGGTCAAGGCATATGACTATTCTGAAACGGTGTACACCAAGGAAGCCGCTGTGCTCAATAAAATTGATGCAGCGGACAGCACCTGGGATCTGGTGCAGGAAGGCATGGAAAAGGTAACCGGTGAGGACGGCACAGCCTCCTCGGTATTCCAGAACTATCCCATCAAGGTAGCAGGCAAATCCGGTACCGCACAGGTAACCGGCACCGAACGGGACAATGGTATTTTCATTTCCTATGCACCGGTAGATGATCCGCAGATTGCGGTTTGTGTGGTCATTGAAGGCGGCGATTCCGGCAACAATGTTGCACCGGTAGTACGGGATATTTATAATGCGTATTTCTATTCCGGCACCGGCAGCGAGGACGGCACAAACAACGATACCGGTATGTATGACGTCATTGCATAAGCAAGCGCATCACGGGCGTGTGACAAGGGTACCAACGTGAATTATGTAAGAAATGATACAGTTGAAATGTAACATTCGTAACAAATGTAAAAAAAGATAACAGAAACCCTTGTGCAAATCGTGAAATTGGTATATAATTTTTTTAATTGGCAGGAGGAGTTATGACAAAGATCATTATCATTGCATCCGGCAAGGGAGGCACGGGAAAAACCTCGCTGGCAGCAGGCGTAGGAGCTGCGCTGGCAAGGCGGGAACAGAAGGTTCTCGTCATAGATGGGGATTCCGGGCTTCGGAATCTGGATATCGTGCTCGGTATGAGTGACCGTGTGGTATTCAGTTTCGCTGATGTAGCCTCCGGTATGATTCCGCTGATGGAAGCGGCGGCAAAACATCCTTCCATGGAACAGCTTTTCCTGCTGACAGCACCGGCAGAACCGCTGCAGTCCGGAGCCCTGACGGCGGAGGGCATGCAGCTGCTGGCAAGGCAGGCCAATGAAGCCGGCTTTGACTACATCCTGATTGACGGTCCTGCGGGACTGGCAGAGGAGTTCGGCGCATTTGCTGCCATCGCGGATGAAGCGGTCATTGTGACCTGCGGCGGAAGCGGCAGCCTTCGGGGTGCGGAACGCATGGCACGGGTGCTGGAGGATGACGGCGTGCCTCAGGTTCGCCTGGTGGTCAACCGGATCCGCCGGAGACTGATCCGCAGAGGCGCCATCGGCACAGTGGATGATGCCATGGATGCCACCGGTCTGTGCCTGCTGGGCATTGTGCCGGAGGATGAAGAGGTTTCCATTGCAGCCGGAAACGGCAGGCCGGTATCGTCGGATAAAACGCGAAGTGCGGCGGCGGCCTATCGGAATATTGCATTGCGGCTGACGGGAGAACCGGTTGCCCTGATGCGTTTGTAACAGAGATTCTTGAAAGAAACATAGAATGGGATTACTTTTGAAAAGGAAGGTGTCTGGGTTTTGAATATCGCACTGATTGCTCACGACAAAAGAAAAGAACTGATGATTCAGTTCTGTATGGCATATTGCGGCATCCTCTCCAAGCATAACCTTTGTGCTACCGGCACAACCGGCAAGCTGGTGTCGGATGCCACCGGACTGGAAATTGAAAAATATCTTGCAGGCATGCAGGGCGGTGAACAGCAGATCAGCGCACGGGTTTCGTATAACGAAATCGACATGGTCCTGTTTTTCCGTGATCCGAATTCCAACAGTGAATATGAGCCGGATCTGCATTCCCTTATCCGGCTGTGTGATATGCATAACATTCCGATTGCGACCAATGTGGCGACAGCGGAAATGCTGGTACTTGGTCTGGATCGCGGTGATCTGGATTGGCGTGACATTGTCAACCCGAAATCCAAGCGGTAAGGACAACATAGATTCAGGCGGTTCGCAAAACCGCCTGTTTTTCGTCGTTCAAATTGTTCGCGGCGGCAACATAGGGAAAAGACTGTGGGAAGCAGGGGAAACTCCCTCAGCCTGCGCTTACCGGCGCAGACAGGTCCCTCCAATGAGGGAGCCGTGAAAGAGGTATTCCCACATGAACCGATAAACACAGGGCAGGAGCAACCCGCCTGCCGGAAAGGAACAACCATTTATGGCAGAACTCATCAAAGCCCCCAAGGGCACAAAGGATATTGTACCATCTGAGGTATATAAATGGCATTATGTAGAAGGTGTACTGCGCACCATCGCCATGCAGTACGGATTTGAGGAAATCCGTTTCCCGAATTTTGAACATACCGAGCTGTTCAACCGGGGCATCGGTGATACTACCGATGTGGTACAGAAGGAAATGTATACCTTCACCGATAAGGGCGGCAGATCGGTTACCCTGCGTCCGGAGGGCACTGCATCCACGGTCCGTGCTTATCTGGAAAATTCCCTGTATGCCAAGGGACTGCCCTTCAAGGGCTATTATATCGTGCCGAATTACCGGTATGAGAACGTACAGAAGGGCCGCCTGCGTGAGCATCACCAGTTCGGTGTGGAAGTATTCGGTGCACCCACACCGGCTACCGATGCGGAAATTATTTCGCTGGCAGATACCGCTCTCAAGCGTCTGGGCATCCATGAGGTCAAGGTGCATATCAACTCCATCGGCTGTCCCAACTGTCGTCCGAAGTATTATGATATGCTGACCGGTTACCTGAACCAGCACAAGGACAGCCTGTGTGAGGACTGTCTGGGCCGTCTGGACCGCAATCCCATGCGTATTCTGGACTGCAAGCAGGAGAAATGCAAAAAGGTGGCGGAACATGCACCGGTTGCCCTGGATTACCTGTGTGATGACTGCCGGGAGCATTTTGAAAAGGTTAAGGCATATCTGGATGATATGGGCATTGACTATGAAATTGATACCGGCATTGTACGGGGACTGGACTACTATACCAAGACCGTATTTGAATTTGTATCGGGCAACATCGGCGCACAGGGTACCATCTGCGGCGGCGGACGGTATGACGGCCTGATTTCCCAGCTGGGCGGACAGGAAACACCGGGCATGGGCTTCGGCTGTGGTCTGGAGCGTCTGATTATGGTAATGGAAGCAGTAGGTGCACCGTTCCCGGAGCCGCCGAAGACAGATATTTATCTGGCACCGCTGGGTGATCTGGCAGACCGTCCGGTGGAAAAGCTGGTATATGAGCTGCGTCAGCTGGGCGTATCGGCAGAACGTGACCTGGTTGGCCGTGGACTGCGTGCCCAGATGAAGCATGCGGACCGCATCGGCGCACGGTTCTCCGCTGTTATCGGTGATGGTGAGCTGGAGAGCAAGGTGCTCCGGGTTAAGAACATGGAAACCGGTGAGCAGACCGAGACCGAGCTGACAGCGGATGCCATTGCGGCTGTGGTTATGGCGTAAAAAAACAATATCATTGTGGAACGCCTTTGCGTTCCGGGGAGGTTATTTATGAATACATCCATTGAGGGCATGAAGCGTACCGCATGGTGCGGCGAACTGCGTGCAGCGGATGCTGAGAAGGAAGTCATTGTCAACGGCTGGTGTGAACGCACCCGTGACAACGGCGGTGTCCTGTTCCTGCTGCTGCGTGACCGTACCGGTACCGTACAGTGTACCTTTGACAAGTCTGTCAATGCAGATCTGTTTGATATCGCCTTTGGTGTGCGCACCGAATATGTCCTGGCAATCAAGGGCAAGGTGGTTCGCCGTGATGAGCGTGCCATCAACAGCAAGATGCCTACCGGCGAAATTGAAATTGCCGTTACTGACATCCGTGTGCTGTCCAAGTCTGAGACCACGCCTTTTGAGATTTCCGACACCAAGGAAGTCAATGACCAGCTGCGTCTGAAATATCGGTATCTTGACCTGCGCCGCCCATCCATGCAGCGCAATCTGGCTCTGCGCCATCGTGTTACCCAGGTAGCACGCAATTACTTCGATGAGCAGGGCTTTTTGGATATTGAAACGCCGATGCTGCAGAAGTCCACGCCGGAAGGCGCACGTGACTATCTGGTTCCGTCCCGTGTGCATCCGGGTAAGTTCTATGCACTGCCCCAGTCTCCCCAGCAGTATAAGCAGCTGCTGATGCTGTCCGGTGTGGATCGCTATATGCAGATTACCCGCTGCTTCCGTGATGAGGATCTGCGTGCAGACCGTCAGCCGGAATTTACCCAGATTGACCTGGAAATGTCCTTTGTGGATCAGGATGATGTCATTGCTGTCAATGAAGGCTTCCTCCAGCGGGTCTTTAAGGAAGTGCTGGATGTGGATATCCAGCTGCCGCTGCCCCGCATGAAGTGGAAGGATGCCATGGACAAGTATGGTTCGGATAAGCCGGACCTGCGCTTTGGCTATGAAATTACAGATATTTCGGATATTGCAAAGGATTGCTCCTTTAAGGTATTCAGTGGTGCGGTTGCCGATGGCGGTACCGTCCGTCTGATTAATATTAACGGCGCAGCAGACAAATTCCCGCGGAAGGAAATTGACAAGCTGCAGGATTTTGTCAAGACCTATCGTGCCAAAGGTTTGGCATGGATGAAGCTGGCTTCTGACGGCAAGATGACTTCTTCCTTTGCCAAGTTCCTGAGCGAAGAAGAGGTTGTAGCTATCAAGGAAAAGGCTGGCGCAAAGGATGGCGATATCCTGTTTGTGGTAGCGGATTCCGACTGGCAGACTGCGGTTGTGGCACTGGGTGCACTGCGCTGTGAGCTGGCAAAGCGTCTGGGTGTCATTGACCCGAAGGATTACAAGCTGCTGTGGGTGGTAGAATTCCCGCAGTTTGAATACAGCGAAGAGGAAAACCGGTATGTTGCCATGCATCATCCGTTCACAGCTCCGATGGATGAAGACCTTGACCTTCTGGAGAGCGATCCGGCAAAGGTACGTGCCAAGGCATATGATATTATCCTGAATGGCTGTGAGCTGGGCGGCGGTTCCATCCGTATCCATTCCACCGAAACACAGGCACGTATGTTCCGTGCACTGGGCTTCTCGGATGAGGATGCACAGGAGCGCTTTGGTCATCTGCTGACAGCATTCAAGTATGGTGCACCTCCTCATGGCGGACTGGCATATGGTCTGGATCGTCTGTGCATGCTGCTGGCAGGTCTGGATTCCATTCGTGATGTGATTGCCTTCCCGAAGGTACAGAATGCATCTGAACTGATGACGGCATGCCCGTCTGTGGTAGATCAGAAGCAGCTGGATGAGCTGCATCTGGCAGTTGTTCCGGAGGAAGCGGAATAAAACAGAATAACAGAAAGCCCGTTTCTGGCAGGCATTGCTTACCGGAAATGGGCTTTTTTGCGCGAAATTACAGGAAAACCGATGGATTTCACCATTTTATGCTAATATTGTAACCGAACTGTTGCTGAATTGTTCATACATTGTTCATTCCATTGCCCTGCCGGGCATGCTATAATGGAAAGCATGAATGATATCCGTAAGGATATAACTGCAGTTAGGAAAGAAAAGACTGCATATTACATAACAGTGGAGGAAAAGCAAAGGTGCCGAATGAAATCAAAAAAGACTTTTGCTGTCTGATTGTCACCGGATTTGGTGCGGGCAGTCAGGCTGGCATGATTCTGCGCGACCATATGCAGGACAACGGCATAGATACATTCCTGACCACGCCTTTCGGAAAGGAAACGCTGCGGCTTGAAGCGGATTACTGGATTCACAGCATCCGCATGGAATATCTGAATCTGCGCAGAGACTATCAGCGTGTGGCAGTCATTGGCCTGTCAATCGGTGGCGTACTGCTGACCCATGTACAGGATTTACAGCCTGCCGCCATGATTTTTGTCAATACACCCTGTACCACCATGCGAAGCGGACGGGGTTGGAACCGTATTTTTCAGGCGGATTTACAGCCGCGGGTACATGGCATCCGGGCTGTAATGGCAAAGCATGAGCTTAAACAGCTGGCGGAGAAAACCCGTGAGAAAGGCATGCATGGGGCACAGTGCCCGACGCTGGTGCTGCAGACTATGGATGACAAGGTATGTGCACCGTCCAATGCGGATGCGTTGTTCAAACAGCTGCATATGGCGGATCGAAATATCCGGTTTTATCCGGAAGGCGGACATGATGTGCTGTCCAGCCGCACCGTTCTGGCGGTGTGCAGTGATATTTTTCAGTTCTGCTCACGGGTTCGCTGGATGGAAACGTAAAAAGACTCCCTCTGGTTGTGGGATTGCCGGGTTGGCCCTCTCCGATGCAAGTGGATAGTATCAATCGTATCTCCGTGCAGACCGGAACGAAAGGAGATACTCCCTCCGTCATTTGCTAACGCAAATGCCACCTCCCTCCTCTGAGGGAGGCTTTTTTACTTGCACTATTTCATGGATATCCCGACCAGCAAAATGAGAAGCATACTTCAAAGGCTCCCTCAGAGGAGGGAGCTGTCGCCGCAGGCGACTGAGGGAGTGGCGTTTCGCTTGCAAATTCGTACCGTGATACAATTGATACAAAAAACTTACTTTTTCAACGCCCTCCCCTTTGTGTGGGAGCGTTTTTTTATGCCTGACAGATCCTTTCCGTCATCTGTCCCCGCTGCCGGGCCTGTTCCGCACTGATGCGGAAAAATTCCTCCATAGCCTTGGTAATATGCTTTTTGCGGCGGAAATAGAAATATACCTTGCGACAGCTGAGATCCTCATCCAGACGGAAATACTGCATGGAATGTGCCGGCGGCGTATGCTGCAGGATGGTATCACTTACCAGCGTAGCGCCAATGCCGCTGCGGGCAATTTGATACGCTGTGGTCAGCTGGTCCAGCTCCAGATGGATATGAGGGGAAACCCCATACCGCTGGCACAGCTGTTCAAACCGATGACGGGTATCATTTCCGGTGCGCAGGGTGAGGAAGGGAATGTCCGAAAAGGCAGACAGGGGGACACAAGGCGTGGAAGCCCAGTCTGCCGCAGCATCCGGATGATAGATGTCCAGCTGATAGCGTTCCAGACTGCGGTCAGGCAGCAATGCCCTGGGCACAACCAGCAAGAGATTTTCCGTAAACAGATACCGCTTTTCATAGGTATCATCGGAAAAATCATAATTTTCCAGTACAATATCCAGTGTACCTGCATCCAATGCCTTCAGTAAATCATCGGTATTGCCTTCACTCATGGAAACCTGTACGCCGGGATGGCAGCGGGAAAAGGTAAAAATATCATTGGGCAGCAGGAAGGAAGCAAATACACTGTTGGCGCCAATGGACAGGGAACCGGTTGCCAGACTTTCGGTCTGGTTCAGGTATTGCAGGAACCGGTTTTCAATGTCAGTAATCTGTTCAATACAGGTGATATATTCCTGTCCGATTTCCGTCAGGCGGATCGGGGAACAGGAACGGTCAAAAATCGGGCTGCCAATGCGTTTTTCCACTTTTTTTACCATGGCACTCAGGGCAGGCTGGGAAATGAACAGCTTTTCTGCCGCCCGGGAAAAGCTCATTTCCTTATATACAGCATAAACATACTCCATGTTACGGAACATCCGTTAAAAACCTCCGGCAATATAAAGATCAAACATAGCCATAGTATAACATAATTATTTCATTATAACAAATATAAAAATTTCATATTTGATATATGACAACCCTTCGCTTATAATAAAACAAGTGAGAAAGCAGCGGATAGGAACGAAAAAAATACCCAGGTATTTTTTTATGCGCTGCCGGTATTGCCCGATAGATCCCATAGTATAGGAAGGAATATCGGATTTTCCTCCAGACAGGAGAAAAAATATTGCTTTCATCCCGTTTTTTTGCGGAATGGAAGGTGTCGGAGTGATGGCGCGGCAAAGAAACATGATTCCGACAGCATGCATGTATCATTCAGGAAATCATGATTGCTTTGTCTGTCCGGTCATTTTTACTCCC
Organism: uncultured Clostridia bacterium; assembly: GCA_945872165.1. Classification (GTDB taxonomy): domain Bacteria; phylum Bacillota; class Clostridia; order Oscillospirales; family Butyricicoccaceae; genus Butyricicoccus_A. Next base: position 29,012 of record CAMBYS010000004.1, read on the forward strand.
TTCAGCCGGCAGGAGAGGCAGAAGATTGCCTGAATGATTTTTTTCTGTCAGGTGTTTTGGAAACAACCGTTTACAGATACCGTTTGATTATGGTATGATAAGAAAAATAACAGAAATCGCAATCGTGCAGATGGCGGTTGCTGATTTAACCGATAAAAGGAGCGATATGGCATATGAAGAAGATTCTGATGCTGACTACCGGCGGCACCATTGCAGGTGAGCATACCGACACCGGACTGGTACCGGTTTATGCCGGAGAACAGCTGGTTTCCATGGTACCGGAGCTGCGGGAGCTGTGTGAGCTGGAATGTAAGGATATCATGCAGCTGGATGGCACCAATGTACAGCCGGAGGATTGGATTACCATGGCGGAAGCTGTATATGATGCACAGGACGAGTATGACGGTGTCATTATTACCCATGGTACGGATACCATGGCATATTCCGCATGTGCTGTCAGCCTGATGGTACAGAACCTGAGAAAACCGGTGATCTTTACCGGTTCCCAGATTGCTCTGATTGACCCGGATTCGGATGGCAGACGCAACCTAACGGATGCCGTTCATGCAGCAATGTCCGGTATTCCGGGTGTTTATGTGGTATTCTGCGGCAGACTGATTCAGGGCATCCGTTCCCAGAAGCTGTATACCCGTGATCTGGATGCATTCCACAGCATTAATGCAGAGGATGCAGGCCGGATTGAAGACGGCAAGGTGATTCTGAATCAGGAAATCCCGATGCCGGAAGGGGATCTGGTACTGGATACCAAGCTGGAGCCGAAGGTCGTACAGCTCAAGCTGCTGCCGGGCATTGAACCGAAGCAGCTGGAATCCATGCTGGGCATGGGCTATTACGGCATTATTCTGGAAGCATTTGGCTGCGGCGGCATCCCGAACCAGCAGCGCAACCTGCTGCCCTGCCTGAAGCGTGCCAAGCAGTTCGGTGTGGCAGTGATGATTGCAACCCAGTGCAAGTATGGCTATGTTGACCTGACGGTCTATGATGTCAATGTACAGGCGGCACGGGAAGGCGCATTGTCTGTGTATGATATGAGCATTGAGGCAGCTGCCGTCAAGCTGATGTGGGTGCTGGGTCATACCAAGAATCTGGATGAAGTCCGCAAGATGATGGAAACCTGCTATGCAGGCGAGTTTACCGAAAAGAAGTAATGTATTGGCAATAAAACAAAGGACACCCGGAACATGGGTGTCCTTTTTCGTTGATGAAAAGGAAAAAAGCACCCCCGCCCGGAGGTGCTTTTCTGTGATTTTGGAAGAATTACAGACCGCGGATGAGGTTTGCCATCTCAATACCGGAGCAGGCAACGTCATAGCCCTTGTTGCCTGCCTTGGTGCCGGCACGCTCGATTGCCTGTTCAATGGAATCGGTGGTAACCACGCCGAACAGCACCGGAATGCCGGAGGACAGGGAAACCTGCGCCACACCCTTTGCGCATTCGTTGCACACCAGATCGTAATGGGAGGTGGAACCGCGGATGACAGCACCCAGGCACAGTACCATGGCATACTGGCAGGAAGGTGGCGTCTTCTGGGCCATGAGGGGGATGACTAAGGCGCCCGGAACCCATGCAATCTCGATATCCTCATCGCTTACACCATGACGTACCAATGCATCCTGTGCGCCGGAAACCAGCTTGCCTACAATAAATTCATTGAAACGGGCAGCAACAATGCCGACCTTCAGACCAGTACCTACTACATTTCCTTCTAACAGCTTCATAATGGATTTTCCTCCTGTATTTTCACGTTAAACCTAAACAAAATGCTTGTTTATTTATATTCTGTCATATGATCCATGCGTTCCTGCTTGGTTTTCAGATAAAATGCATCCACCGGATTGGCAGCAATCTGAATCGGAACACGTTCCACAATTTCCAGACCATAACCGGACAGACCATGAATCTTAGTGGGATTGTTGGTCATCAGACGCAGCTTCTGTGCACCCAGAGCAACCAGAATCTGTGCGCCCATGCCATATTCACGCAGATCAGGAGCAAAGCCCAGCTTGATGTTGGCATCTACCGTATCATAGCCCTGCTCCTGCAGCTCATAGGCACGCAGCTTGTTAATCAGACCGATACCACGGCCTTCCTGACGCAGGTACAGCAGCAGACCGCGGCCTTCCTTGTCAATGGCCTTGAGTGCTGCAGCCAGCTGCTCGCCGCAGTCACAGCGTGCCGAACCAAAGGTATCACCGGTCAGGCACTCAGAGTGTACACGGCAGAGCACCGGCTCACCATTTGCAATATCACCCATGGTCAGGGCAACATGATGCTCGCCGGACAGCTTATTGACAAAGCCGTGAATCTTAAAATGTCCGTATTTGGTGGGCATATCTGCGCAGGCAATTTCCTTCACCAGGGATTCTTCCTTGTCGCGCATGCGGTAAGCGATCAGGTCCGCAATGGAAATCATGACCAGATCATGCTTCTTGGCAAACTGGATCAGCTCGGTGGTACGCATCATGGTGCCATCCTCCCGCATAATCTCACAGCACAGACCAACCGGTGCCAGACCTGCCAGACGGCACAGGTCAACGGTAGCTTCGGTATGTCCCGAACGGATGAGTACACCGCCTTCACGGGCACGCAGGGGGAACATATGTCCCGGACGGCGGAAGTCAGAGGGCTTTGCCTCCGGATTCACCGTCATCATGGCAGTCAGAGAGCGTTCTACTGCAGAAATACCGGTGGTAGTCTTCACATGGTCAATGGAAACGGTAAAAGCAGTTTCATGATTGTCCGTATTCTGTTCCACCATCTGGGGCAGACCCAGCTTATCGCAGTAATCACCGCTCATCGGCATGCAGATCAGACCCTTGGCATGGGTTGCCATGAAGTTGACATTTTCTGTGGTTGCAAACTGTGCGGCACAAATGATATCGCCTTCGTTTTCACGATCCGGGTCATCAATGACCAGAATATTCTTTCCGGCACGGAGCGCGTCCAGTGCCTGTTCAATGGATGCAAAATCAGCCATGGTAATGGAATCCTCCTCTTATAAAAACCCGTGACCGGCAAGAAAATCAACGGTCAGGCCGCCGGAGGACTTGTCCTCTTCCGGCGCGGGCTTCATCAGCTTTTCAATATATTTGCCAACTATGTCGCATTCCAGATTGACAACATAGCCGGGCTTTCGTGTGAGCAATGTGGTTTCCTGTCCGGTATGGGGAATAATGGATACCTTGAAGCAGCTATCATCCACATACGCCACAGTCAGGCTGATTCCATCAATGGTAATCGAACCCTTTTCCACAATATAACGCAGCAGCTCCGCTCCTGCGGCAACCGTCACCCAGACGGCATTGCCCTCCGGAGACAGGTCGGTAATCGTACCGGTGCCATCCACATGTCCGGCAACAATGTGACCGCCGAAACGGCCGTCTGCTGCCATGGCACGCTCCAGATTGACACGGGATTTGGGACGCAGTGCGCCCAGATTGGTTCGGCGCATGGTTTCCGGCATCACATCGCCGTCAAACCCATCGCCGGTCAGGCGGACAACCGTGAGGCAGACGCCATTGACTGCAATGGAATCTCCCAGCTTTGTCCCTTCCAGTACGGTTTTCGCATGGACACTGAGCACGGTGCTGGTGGCAGTCTGACGCAGTCCGGTGATTTCACCGACTTCTTCGACAATTCCGGTAAACATGGATTCAGTCCTTTCGGATACGGCCTTCAATCAGGAGATCTTCTCCCAGCCGTGTGAGTGTAATGTGTTCCAGTGTGAGGGCATCTGCCATTTTTGCAATGCCTGCACCGCCCACTGGTCCGTGGGCATCTGCGCCGCCAATCAGCTTGGGGGAAATATATGCCTGTACCTTGTGTACCAGTCCCAGCCGCAGGGCTTCTCCGTTCAGGGTGCCGCCGCCTTCCAGCAGCACACTGTCCACCTGTTCACCGCCAAGGTAATCCATAACGGCACGGAGATCCACATGGGTACCGGATTCATCCGGCAGGGGGATCACCTGGACACCGGCTTCCTCCAGTGCGGCTTTGCGCTGGATATCTGCATTGGCACAGAAAATCCAGGTGGGGATATCCCGTGCCGTGCGTACCAGCTGGCTGTTCAACGGTGTGCGCAGATTGCTGTCACATACCAGACGGATGGGATCTACACCGGATTCAATGCGGCAGTTGAGCATGGGATCATCTGCCAGCACTGTGCCGATTCCTACCATAATGGCACTCAGCTGCCGGCGGGTCTGGTGGGCATGCTGCCGTGCGGTTTCACCGGTAATCCATTTGGAATCCCCGGTATAGGCGGCAATGCGGCCATCCAGTGTCATAGCATATTTCATCACCACATAGGGCGTTTTGGTGGTGATATAGTGGAAGAATACCTCATTGAGTGCATGGCATTCCTCCTCCAGCACACCGGAGACACATGCAATGCCTGCTTCCCGCAGAATCTGCAGACCCTTGCCCGCTACCAGCGGATTGGGGTCCAGACATGCCACCACAACCCGACCGATTTTGTGCTCCAGAATGGCTTCGGTACAGGGCGGTGTGCGTCCCCAGTGACAGCAGGGCTCCAGCGTGACATAAATTGTGGCGCCGGTACAGTCCTCCGTACAGTTTTTAAAGGCATTGCGCTCCGCATGCAGACCGCCGATGTGTTCGTGCCAGCCTTCGCCGATGATGCGGTCATCCTTGACAATGACGGCACCCACCATCGGATTGGGGGAGACATGCCCCACGCCGCGCTTGGCAAGCTCCAGCGCACGGCGCATATAATTCAGATCAGTTGTTGTCATATCTGCCATATTGTATCAGCTCCCAAACGGCAAATGTACTGCGGCAGCAATGCCGCCAAAAAAACAATAAAAATACCCTGTTTTTTTACACAGCAAAACAGGGCGAATCAAAAAATGCCTGTCTGCGGATCAGCCGCGAAACAGGGCACAGAAAAGGGGAGACATTGTAACATGTCCCGATTGTGTCTTCTCTCATCCAGACTGTAACTGTCGGCTTCGGAATTCAACCGAATCAGCCATGGAACGATGTTCCATGGGTCGCGGGCTATACCGCCGGTAGGGAGTTCCACCCTGCCCTGAAGAACAATGTTATTTTATTGACAAAGAAAGTATACTACAACTGCGGACAGATTGCAAGAGGGTTGGTCAAATGTTACAAAAAAACTGCTGCGTTTGGCAGACAGGGTTGGATATGGTATAATAACCCTGTTGTCATCACCTATACCGACACGCGGGGAGGTGGAATAAGGTTGAAACATCGTGATTTGAGTACCATTCCGAAAAAGAGCGCACAAAACCAA